>JACDEG010000413.1 GCA_013816505.1 Pyrinomonadaceae bacterium
CTACATGCCTTAACCCTCTATCTCAAATCTTTTGCTTCTTTCATTTATAATGCGTTCGCCCTAAGCTACGTGTTGTGGCTAAAAAATTATTTGCAACGCATTATGAAAGGGCGCCCCTCGGGTGGTAGCTTCCGAGTTATCGAAGCTTAGAAGATTACCACCGAAAGGAGAACCCTGATGAGCGACTACTATGTTGGATTGGACGTCCACAAAGCAAGTATCTGTATCGCCGTCCTCAATACAGAAGGCAAGCTGGTGATGGAGTCAATCGTCGAGACCAGCGCGACGACGGTTATTGACTTTCTTAAAAGCTTGCGCGGACGTGTCGAAGTGACGTTCGAGGAAGGTACTCATGCTGCCTGGCTCTATGACATATTGAAGAAGACCAAAGGTCACGTCCTGGTTTGTGACCCGCGTAAGAATCGGTTGCTGCAAGAGGGCAATAAGTCGGACAAGGTTGATGCCCGCAAGCTATAGAGTTCAGGAAAAATGATCTTTGAAAATCTGAATAATCAGCGGCGGCGCTTGACGCGCGGCCAGCATCTGGAAATGCTCTTTCTGTTTTGCAGGTCTCTAGTCCACAAACAAAAGGAGTCTCCAGATGCTGAACTTCCGTCTTACCATAACCGCTTCACAGCGCCAAGCCCTCGACCGCAAACTCGCTACCGCACAAAAACTCGGTGATCTGCGCCTCTCTAAATTCATTCTCACGATCTTCGCCGTCGCCCACTATCAGCAGACCGAGCAGGCGGCGGTTGTGCTGCAACTGTCGGTCGCACAGGTCGAGGCTTACATCCACCAGTTTCTCTGTTACGGCGTGCGGGGCGTCGCTTTCAAAAAGCCTGCGGGTCGCCCGACGAAGCTGACCGCCGCGCAACGCCATGAACTCTCGCGCCTGATCGAAGCCGGGCCACAGGCGTGTGGCTTCAGCGGCGCGTGCTGGCGTTCGCCGATGATTCAGCAACTCATCAAAGACCACTTTGGCGTTCAATACAGCGTCTTCTACATTGCCGAGTTGCTGAAAAGCCTTGGCTTCAGTTATCAGAAGGCCGCGTTTGTCTCCGCTCACCTCGATGACGTGGCGCGGCGGCGGTGGCGCACCCGTGTATGGCCGGAGATTGTGCGCCTCGCGCGGCAGACCAAAGCCCTCTTGTTGTTCGGTGATGAAGCAAGCTTTCCGCAGTGGGGAACGTTGACCTACACGTGGGCGCGCCGCGGACGCCAGCCCGTCGTCCAGACCAGTGGCAAGCGGCGTGGGTGGAAGGTCTTCGGCCTTGTTGAGTACTTTACGGGGCGATTCTTTCATCAGGGCTTGGAAGGCCGTTTCACCTCGGCTTCTTACACGGCGTTTCTCGCGCGGGTGCTTGAGCAGACAACCGGACACGTGATGGTGATTCAGGATGGCGCACGTTACCACACGAGCGCGGACACGAAGCGGTTCTTTCAACAGCATGCTGAGCGGCTGCAGGTGTATCAACTGCCGTCGTATTCACCGGACTACAACCCGATTGAGAAGCTGTGGAAGAAGCTGAAAGAGCAGGAGACGCACCTGCATTACTTTCCGACCTTTGAGGCGCTCTCCGCGAAGGTCGAGCAGGCGTTGCTCAAATTTGAGCATGTGCCGCAGGAGATTCTCGCGCTGTGCAGCCTGCCGCAGGAACTGGCGCTGGCGGCCTGAAGCGCGCTATTTCAGAAAAACATTTTCTTGAAAGCTATAGCTATGTAAAAATAGGGGTAGAGCGGCGGTCTATAACGACCGAGCCGACCGTCTTTGGTTTCAAACCTTTTATGTCGTCAGGAGCCGGACGGTTTAGTTTCTACTTCGTCTCTCGTAGCGATGGCTCTCCTCAAATCATCGAGTTCCGTGCGAACCACCTCCATTCCCATAAAAAATAGAAGCAGGGTAAGAACGAAGTAACTCAGTGTGTCACGAACACTTTCCAGTTTTCCGGAAAACAGTAAGACCATTACGAACATGGTCATCCCCATAACAAATCGATTGAAATGGAGTAACTTACTTGATTTCATATCTTCTCCTTGTGGTCTAACGAAGGATATTTAGAACGGCGGTGAGAAAAAAACGCTGGCGAGGCCTTGCGTAACTTCCGTTTTAGCGGCTAGTTTCACCGGGCTGAAACTTCCTTTCGCCTCACATTTTATTTATCGGTTTGTAACTACTCAGCCCCTTTATCTGAAAGATTAAGTCCAGACAAAAGGACAGAAATTTGGTAACTTAATCGTGTGATGAATCGTGACGAAATCGCAGCCATCTACAATCAGGGTGTTGATGCCATGATTGATTTTGTAGAACAACTTCTTCGTGCGCTTCAACAACAACAAACTCTGATTGAGCAGCAACAAGTTCGGATTGATTCTTTGGCCGCACGGGTCGAAGAGTTGGAACAACGGCTTGCACAGGATTCTCGTAACAGCAACAAGCCTCCCTCTTCTGACCCGTTCATTAAGCAGACGCGCTCCTTGAGAGAAAGTACGGGTCGCCAGTCCGGCGGGCAGAAGGGTCATCGCGGGAGTTCTTTGCCACACGTCACGGTGCCGGACAGAGTTGTGGTTCATGGGCCAGAGCGCTGTGCTACTTGTGGCGCTTCGTTGACAGACGTGGAGCGCGAAGTAACCGCGCAGCGGCGTCAGGTCTTCGACATCCCGCCACTGAAGTTGGAGGTCACGGAGCATCGTCTGGGCGTGAGCAGATGTCCGTGTTGTGAGCGAGAAAACAGCGGGGAGTTTCCTTCTCTGGTGCCCTGTGGAGCGAGTTATGGAGCAGGCGTCAAAGCCTTGGCGGTGTTCTTGCATAAAGAGCACCTGCTGCCATGGCGGCGGACATGTGAAATTATTGAATCCTTGTTTGGTCAACCTTTTTCCGAAGGCACGGTGCAGCATGTGGTGGCAGATTGTGCGGCGGAGTTGAGTGAGATGGAGCACGCCATCAAAGCCGCGATCAGCGCCGCTGCCCAAGCCCATTTTGACGAGACCGGCATGTATGTGGAGAACACGCGTGGCTGGTTGCACGTCGCCGCGACCGGGAGTTTGACGGCCTACGCTTATCACGCCAAGCGCGGCACAGAGGCGAGCCGAGAGATCGGCATCTTGCCTGTGTTTCGCGGGACAGCGACGCATGATTGCTTGAGTTCTTATTTTACTTATCAAGCTTGCGCTCATTCTTTGTGTAACGTCCACCACTTGCGAGAGTTGACCTTTGCGCATGAAGTGATGAATCGTGAATGGGCTGGCGAGATGAAAGAGTTGTTGAAAAAGATCAAGCAGGAAGTTGATCGAGCGAAAGCGGAAGAGCAAGAAGAGGTGTCGGCGCAAGTGAGCGAAAGACTGCACGAGCAATATGACTCGATACTGAAGAAAGGCTTCCTCAGAGAAGCGCTTGAGCCGGCACTTGCAAGTGGCCGGCGCGGCAAGCAGAAACAATCGAAAGCCAAAAACTTGTTGGACAGATTGCACAAATATAAAGAAGCGACCTTGAAGTTTATGACAGACTTCCGCGTGCCGTTTGATAACAACCTTGCTGAGAGAGATTTGCGCATGATGAAAGTGCAGCAGAAAATCTCTGGCTGCTTCCGCACGCGAAAAGGAGCAGAAGACTTCTGCCGCATTAGAAGTTATCTCTCGACGATGAAAAAACAAGGTCATAATCTGTTAGAAGTTCTCAAGAGTGTCTTCACCGGCAGTCCTGTTTTCCCCGCATTAACCGGCTGAGTAGTTACAATTATTTTGACTCTAGACTCTGGACTCCAGACTCCTGACTATTCTTCAGTCTTCCATCCTGAAGATCGTTCTGGGGTCATCCTCGTGTCGAATCTCGTCAATTTCTTCGCGCCGGTTTTCGCCCATGAAGAGGCGGTTCGGGCAATTGATGACGACGCCGGACGTGTGCCCGACGTTGCGGTAAGCGTGGGCGACGCCCTTCGGGACAAGCACCGATTTCGGGTTGTCCTCGCCGACGAAGAGAGTCATTACGTACATGTATGTCTCGGAGTCGGGGCGGTTGTCCCACAACCGCAGCTTGAAGTTCGACGGGCCGATGAAGCAGAAGAGGTCGGCTTGGTCGGCGTGCTCGTGCGGGCCGCGTAGCACGCCGGGAAGCGTCGTCGAAATGTAGGTCATGCGCGGGTAAAATTCTTCCTCCAGTTCGTCGTGACGGAACAATTCCGCCAGCCAGCCGCGCTCGTCAACGTACTTGCGCAGGTCTTTAACCACCACGTCGCGGATTTTGCCGCGCGTAAACTCAGACACAGCAGGGTCAGTCTTTGTTTGCACCCTGAACCTCCATTTTGTTGGCGCCGGTTTCGGCCACGAGTCTTCCGGCGTGCAATAAACTCTCGAACGTCCCGGCGTCAGTCCACCAGCCGTCGAGTTCGTCCCACGTCATTTCGTCGCGCTCGATGTAAGCGTTGTTTACGTCGGTGATTTCCAATTCGCCGCGCGCCGAAGGCTTGAGCGTCCGCACGATGTCAAACACGCCCGCGTCGTACATGTAAATGCCGATCACGGCGTAGTCCGATTTCGGCTGCTGCGGTTTTTCTTCGATTCGCACGACGCGCTTACCGTCAATCTCGGGTACACCGAAGCGTTGCGGGTCGTGTACCTTCTTGAGAAGGATTTTCGCGCCGCCGCCCTGATGCCGGTACGCGCGCACCGCGCGGCAGATGTTGCCCTCGATGAGATTGTCGCCGAGCACGATGCAGAGCGGCTCACCCGCCGCGAAATGCTCGGCCAGCGCGAGCGCCTGCGCGATTCCGCCCTCGCCTTCCTGATACGTGTAGTTGAGGTGCTTGAGGCCGAACATACTACCGTTGCCGAGCAGCTTGAGAAAATCCCCCGCCGAGTTTCCGCCCGTAACCACCATAATGTCTTTGACGCCGGCGTTCACCAGCGTCTGAATCGGATAGTAAATCATCGGCTGGTTGTAAACCGGCAGCAGGTGCTTGTTCGTCACCGCCGTCAGAGGCCTTAGTCGCGACCCCAGTCCGCCCGCTAATACGACACCTTTCATTCATTAACCTCCTAAACACAGTGACAAGCGACAGGTAATAAGTGACAAGCCAAAGGCAAAAGCAATTTGCACTGTCATCTGACGCTCGTCACTTGTCACTTGTCTATAAATTTTTTGAACCACAATTCGAGCATTAAGAGCGTCCAAAGTTGGTGCCCGTAATCGCGCCGGCCCTCGGTATGCTCCGTGACCATGTGCGCGACGACTTCGGGTTTGAAGTAGCCGCGCGTGAGACTTCGCTCGGCGAGCAGAACCTCGCGCAGGAAATCTTTCATCCCGCCGCGAAACCAGTGTCCGATGGGAACTCCGAAGCCCATCTTCGCGCGCTTCAAATTTTCCGCCGGCAGAAGTTTCTTCAACACCTGCTTCAGCAGATACTTGGTCGTCCGCCCGCGCAGCTTCAAATCTTCGGGCAGGCTTGCGGCGAACTCGATGACGTGGTGATCGAGAAACGGCGAGCGCGCTTCGAGCGACACGGCCATGCTGGCGATGTCAACCTTGACGAGTAGATCATTCGGCAAATAGGTCATCGTGTCCGCGAGAAGCGAAGCATCCACTATCCCGGCGCCATTGGCTCGTGTGAACCACTCGGCGAGAAACTCCGACGCTTCATGTCCGGCGACGCGGTGACGAAACTCGTCGGTATAAAGCTCGTCTTTCGCCTGCGTGTCGAGCACGCTGACCCAGCGCA
>JACDEG010000414.1 GCA_013816505.1 Pyrinomonadaceae bacterium
CTCTTTGTCGAGGAGGCGCATCACCACCTTCTCGCCGAACAGCGTCGGCAGCGTCGAGACACGGAAATCAAGCTCGCGCGAGCGGCCCTTGATCTTCAGCTTGATCTTGATGCGGCCGTCTTGCGGCAGGCGCTTCTCGGAAATGTCAAGCTTCGACATAATCTTGATGCGCGAGATCAGCGCGTCGCGCAGTCGCAGCGGCGGTCGCATCACGTCATACAGCACCCCATCGATGCGGAACCGGATGCGCATCTCTTTCTCGTACGGCTCGATGTGAATATCGGAAGCACCGCGCTGAAGCGAATCGACGAGCAGCACGTTGACGAGGCGCACCACGGGGGCATCCTCGCTCATCCGCGTCAGGTTAGAGAGGTCGATCTCGTCGCCCTCTTCGATAACTTCGACGCCATCCACTGCTTCGGAATCAAGGCTCAACAGGTCGAGCGTGATCGCATCGGACGCGTCGCCAGAAGCGTCGCCGTCAGCGAAGCTTTCGTCCAACTCGACCTCGCTCGCTAGTTCGAGTTCGCGGGTTTGCGCGTAGTAGCTCGTAATCGCCGCATGGACACCTATCTCCGACACCACCACCGGTTCGATGTTCAGCCCGGTCATGAACTTGATGTCGTCCAGCGCAAAAACATTAGTAGGATCGACCATCGCCAGCGTCAGCGTTGCCCCGACGCGGCTGAGCGGCAGCACCGAATACTTGTCAGCGACTTCCCGCGGGATCAAACGAATAACCGACGGCTCAATGTCAAAAAGCTCCAGGTTGACACTCGGAATTCCGTACTGGCGCGAGAGAACCGACGTAATCATGTCATCTGAAACGAGGCCGAGCTTAACCAGGTTAAGGCCGAGGCGCCCACCGTTCTGGCGCTGAAAATCAACGGCTTCGCGCAACTGCTGGAGGGTCAGAAGTTTTTCGCGAACGAGTATTTCGCCTATTTTGGCTGACATTTTTGAAGGGCTTCCGGAGAAAGAGGGCGAATTTGAGGGCAGGCGGCACAAGTGTGAAGTGCGGAACAAATGCTCAACAGCCGCACCATATGTTGGCTAAATGGCAACGAGACTAAACATCGTTGCACACCGGATAGTACGTTCTTGACTGGGGCCTGTCAAGGCGATTTTAGAGGCGGCGGATTTGAAAGGAAAAAGGCCGCGCTGATGAATCGAGCGCGGCCTGACAGGTGTCGAATTTGGGTATCGGGTTGGGTTTAATTCTTTTTACGACGAGAGCCTTGAACCGTGCCTTTCGGAACTTCCAGAGCCTTCGCCGGATTCTTAATCGTGTCATCAAGATACTTCGCCATGTCCACTGCCTCCTGCTTGCGCGGGTTGGTGGCATCGGTCTTATCGGCGAATTTCTGAAGCAGGTCGCGCGCTTCGGTGTTCTTCGCGCCGCTCGGATCGGCGGCCAGGGCGATGCCGAGACCAAACATGGCCTCCAGATTGTTCGGATTTGACGCCAGAACTTTTTGGTACGCCGCGACGGCCTCGTCAATCTTGCCGCCCTGGAAAAGAGCATCGCCGAGACTCGCTTCGGCCTTGGCCTTTTTCGCCGGGTCCGTCTCCGCCGTGACGTACTCCTGAATCGCCGTGACCGCCAAGTCGGAGGTGACAGGCGTCGAGGTCAGCAGCGCCAACCGATAGGCTTCCGAGCGCGCCGCCAAGTAGTTCAGAGATTCATCCCGCTTTTGCGGGTCCGCGCCGCCTGCCGCCGCCGGCTGTCCCGCGCTCCGTTTGCTGACCACTTCGCGGTAATACTTAACAGCCTTTTCGGCGTTATCGGCTGAGGCGCTAAAGTCGGCCTTCGCAGCGTCTTTGGCCGCGGTGTCTTTCGCCTTCAGCGCCGCGTTGAAATTCTCGACGGCGCGCGCCCTGAGCACAATGGACTTGTTCAAATAAAGGACGGCCTGTTCCGGGTCGGCACGCAGTCCCTCGTCGTAGTTGGTGACCGCCTCGTCGTAACGCTTGGCCGCAAAAGCTTCGTTGCCCGCTTTGAAAACGCGGTTAACAACGACATTGGCCTCCTCGACCTTTTTATTCGATTCAAGGATTTCGGCGTTCTTGCGCTCCGCCTCTTCACGCCGGGCCTTGTCCTCTTTGCTTTCGCGACCACCACCACCGCCGCCGCCAGCGGCTGGCTTGCCGGCACCCGGCGCCGCCATCGACGCCTTGATCTGTTCGAGCGTCAGCCGCGTGCCGTCGCCCGGGCTGAGCGCGAAATTGTTAGCGGGCTGCTGGTTAACTTTGACGCCGGTTATAAATTCGGGGCGCGCGCCGGGGGCGCTGACGGCAATGATGTACGTCCCGCCGAAGGGCAGACCGGCGTGGACATAGTTGCCGCTCTTGTCTGACTTCGTTTGAAACTTGCCGCTGATGTCGGTGCGGTAAAATTCGACAACCGCGTCAGCGACTAGGGCCTCTTTGCCGTCGGCCTGCTTCAGTGTGATTTTGCCTTCGCCGCGCGTGACCTGTGCGGCCACCGCGACGGAGCTCAGCACGACGAACAACGCGACGACGACGGTGCGAGAAAGAAGATTGATACGCATTTTTTTGTTCTCCTTCAAAGGAATTATGGCGGCACACTTAACTGTTAACAGACCGATGTCTGTGATGCCACGGCGCCCCCGGTAGTTGTCATATCAGTGGTACGGATCTGCTCGCGCCCCGAACCCGCGTCAGGCGTAAACGATTGGGTCGGCGACACCGGCTTCCGCGAACGCTCGCAACCGCAACGCGCAGGAATCGCATCGCCCGCATGCGCGCTCTTCGGCCTGATAGCACGACCAACTCAGACCGAGCGGCGCTTCAAGTTCCAATCCCCGGCGGACGATTTCGGATTTGCGCAGCGCGATGACGGGCGTTCTAATCTCGATGTGTGTGTCGGGCCGCGTGCCGATGTCAATCGCGCGCTGGAATGCTTCGTAGAACTCCGGGCGGCAGTCGGGGTAGCCCGAAGAATCCTCGGCGACCGCGCCGATGTAGATGCGCCGCGCGCCGAGCACCTCGGCCCAACTTGTGGCCGCGGCCAGCAGATGCGCGTTACGAAACGGCACGTAGCTCGTCGGCACCTCGCGCGAGGAAAGGTCTGCTTCGGCGATTGGGATCGCGGCGTCGGTCAACGAAGAACCGCCGATGCGCGCCAGGTGTTCGAGCGACACGACAAGGCGCTGCGCCACGCCGTAGTGATCGGCCATTTCTTCGAACGCACGCCGCTCGCGACGCTCGGTGCGTTGCCCGTAAGAGACGTGGAGTAATGCCAACCCGTCGTTCTCCTCGCGCGCGATGGCCGTCGTCACGCACGAATCCATGCCGCCCGACACGAGACACACAGCGAGGGTTGAGGGTTGAGGGTTGAGGGATGAAGGGAAAACATCATGCAGTGATGCATGTTCTGCAATTTCATTCCTCATCACTCGTCCCTCAGCTTAAACTCCGCGCGCTTCAGCGCCCCAAATCTGTTTGTGCATCTGCACTTGCATGCGGACATCTAAGCCGCTCGTGGAAACCCAATCGGCGGCCTGCGGCAGATCGACTGCGTTCCAGACCGGCGAGATCAGCACGGCTTTGGTGCGCGATTGAAGGTCGTAGCGGGCGATTACGTCGCGCGCGAAATCCCAGTCCCCGCGGTCGGCGATCACGAACTTAACTTCGTCCGTGTCCGCGCGCAGCCGTTCCAGGTTCGGCCAGTGGTTGCGTTCCGCTTCGCCCGACGCCGGGCACTTGATGTCTAAGATCAGACACGCGCGCGCGTCGACGCTCTCCGTTGAGACGTAGCCACCCGTCTCGAGCAACACTTCGTAACCTTCGTCGCAGAGGCGCGTGATTAAAGTGAACGCTTCGCGCTGCGCCAGTGGCTCACCGCCGGTCACTTCTACCAGACGGCAGCCGAAGTCGCGCACCCGCGCCATCACGTCCTCGATTGAAACGTGCTCGCCGCCCGTGAAGGTATACTCGCTGTCGCACCACACGCAGCGCATCGGGCATCCCGTCAGGCGCACGAATGTGCAAGGCCGCCCGGCGTGCGTTGATTCGCCCTGAATCGAACGGAAAATTTCTGTGACGCGAAGCATAAATTCGAACGACGAATGTGGATTGACGTTAATGATGAATCAGCGAATGAGAGTCAATGGACGAAAAGCGGAGTCACGCGAACCGCTCCGGCTCCCGGCGCTTGCCGGCGAATGCAGGGTACTGTATTTCCTGATTCCGCATTCATCATTCATCGTTTTCCGGAACTCTAGCTTACGCGCGCGACGGGTGTCAAAGTGACGACGGGGGCATTTGGTGTGCCGGTTCGTGATAGCATACGTCACCGGCAGGCAAGGCATCTCACATTCATCGATGAAGCTGAAAAAGTCGGCACACACGGATGAGTTGGTGCGCGGCGCGGTCGCGCAACTGCTCGCGCGCGCCGACGACACGCACGCGCTCGATGCAGAGGCGGTGATGCCGCGCGTCCGCGCGTCGCTCGACAAATACCTGCTGCGCGATTATCCCGACGCTTCGCCGCGAGAGGTCGAGCAGTTCATCGAACGCCTCCACGCCGACGATCTCATGCTGGTCGTCGCGTGCGAGCGCGGCGACGAAGCGGCGTGGAGCGGTTTGATGGAGCGTTACCGGTCGACGGTGCTGTCGGCGGCGCGTGGCGCGAGCGCCAGTGAATCGGAAGCGGCCGAGTTGGCACAGTCGGTGTGGGCCGAGCTTTACGGTTTGCGCGAGCGTCCCGATGGAAGGCCGGCGGGGAAGTTGGCTTACTATTCGGGATGCGGCTCGCTCGGCGGGTGGCTGCGCGCCGTGGTCGGGCAGATGGGCGTTGATCGTCATCGACGGTCGTCGCGTTTGGTGCAGACCGAAGAGGCCGCTGACTTCGACCGTCTGGCGGGCGAAGCACGGGCCGATGAAGATGGGATTCGCGGTCAGCCGGCGCTTGATCCGGAACAAGCGCTGGCGCGGACCGAGGCGGCGCAGTCCGTGCATGCGGCGCTGGCACAGGCACTCGGCGAGCTTGCCCCGGAAGATCGGCTGCTCGTCAAGCTCTATTACTTCGACGGCCTGCGTCTGCGCGAAGCGGGCGCGGTGCTCGGTGTGCACGAAGCGACGGCGAGTCGCCGCCTGACGCGCGTTCACGCGGAGATACGTCGCCGCGTCGAGGCGTTGTTGATTGCGGAGCACGGCTGGACGAGCGGCGAGGCGGCCCGTTCGCTGACCGAAGTCGTCGGGCATTTCGACACCGACCTTGCTTCGGCGTTGGCAGTCGAAGGCGCGCCCGTCGAGCACCATGACAAACGCCGTTGAGAAAAGCGATGTGCTGACGGACGTCCCGGGTGCCTGCAAGATTGACGGTCGGCGGGCGTTCCATCTTTAATTGCCTGACCGCTCGGGCGCATGTGAGTTACCGAATGAATGCAGATTTTGACAGAGAGATTGATTCGTTGTTGCGCCGCTCCCCGCGAACCGCGCGACACGGCGAAAAACCGTTTGGCGATTCACCGGAATGCGCCGCGTTCGTCCGCGACGGGACGGGTTCACGAAACGCGGCGGATACGGAGACGCATCTTGGTGTCGACGAGCTGAGCGCGTATGCCGAGAATGCGCTGCCGGCGGAGACGCGCGCCCGATACGTGGCGCACCTCGCCGACTGTCAACAATGCCGCCGGCTCGTGACAAGCATCGCGCTGGCATCCGATGTGGCCGGCG
>JACDEG010000037.1 GCA_013816505.1 Pyrinomonadaceae bacterium
GATTCATCCCCACCCGCAAGCGGGTGGGGATGAATCTGGCATCGCGCTGGGGTTTCCAAAGGGGGCGCAGCAACCCCTTTGGTCAAGGGTGGAGTAAATGCCCCACCCGGGAAGGCAAGGCGTGCAGCGCGCGTTTTGCTGCCGCCGAGTTTACTGCTGAGAGCGCGGCGGGTGGCAGCCGCAGTAGCTGGCTTACCAACACTGATGGCTTGCAACAAAGCAAACGTGCGCTCCTCTAGAGATTGATTGCCGGTCAAGATACATGGCACCGACACTTGTCTCTGAGAACTTCTGGCACCGTGACGCATTTTCACGGCGTCGGCTCCATACCCATGTTGGGCAGTCCGCTACCACATCCTGCGAGACCATGGACTTGGCCCTCTCAGATGCATTTTTCGCGGCGCGTGGCCTACGGGCGGAAGGTGGGGTTCCAACCGCGGATTATGCAGTGCCATTGCCGCCAGGGTCTCCTCGAACCAGAACGGATGGCCGGGGGAAGGGAACCCAAAGAGCAAGAGCTGCCGGGCCGAGGCACGCGCGACAAAGGCGTACCACGCGGGCTCGTGCGACTGGTTTCGCCCAGGAATTCCGGTTGGCCCACTCCGTTATGGCGGCGCGGTAATTCACGTGGATCGTGTTGCGGGCGCCGCGCGGGCCAGAGAACTCCGTGCCACGGTGAAAGGTCCCAATGCTGTACGCAGCGACCGTCCCAGTGGGACCCGTGCCCGAGACCTCCGTCGCGTACCAGTCCGGACGCTCATCGCGCGATAGCCAGTTCGGGAGCGCGGCAACGCCCTTGGTGCGCGTCTTGGACACAAAGTGCGGTGGCTCGAGCTCCTCAGGCACGTCGCACAGATGCAGGAACTTTTCGACCTGTCGGAACGCGAGATCCTCCGTCGGCACCAGGACGGTGTGATTGAGGTAGTCGCGGTGATGCCGCTGGTCGTAGTCGGTCGCTCCCGTGTACTTGGCCCAGGCTTCCGCCGAGTAGAGGCGCAGGTCCTCGGTCCCAAGCAGCGCCTCGGCGAGGGCGACCACGCAGGGATGGACGGCCAGCAGACTCAGCTCGACGCTGGTAAAGGGAAAGGCGGTAATGCCCGCGAACTCGTCGACCCGGTACTTTGCGTTCCGTGGCTCATCGACGCCATCGTGGAATTCCTCCGGGGTAGGAAACAGCATCGCGAATTAGTGCAAGGGCATGTACCCGGAGAGGATCACAAAGCCGTATGCCTCCCAATCCGCGACGGCATCGGAAAGCACCATGGCACGAATGCATGCCGGGGGATTCATGCGCGCCTCCTAGAATGGGAGCACGTTGACGAGTCCAGCCTGCGTGGGTCGAAAACCGCAGGTGTCGCAGTGTAAGACAACCGGTTGTCTTAGGAGAGTGTCGCAACGCAACGAATCCCCTGCGGTCCCGCCAGGAGACGCGCGTTGACCCCTTCTCGCTCTTGGTCGGCGACGATCAGCAAATGCGTGACAATGAAGCCTTCGCTGGGCGCGGGAATTCCCTTCGCCTCCATTCGAGAGGGGTTGAACAAGTCAAGCATGGTCGGTTGATGGTGTTCGGCTGAACGCATCAAGGTTTCTCCCTTGTTCGGCGGCGCGAGACACCGCTCGCGCCACTTCCCGTTTACCCCGACTATGCCGACTGCAGCAGCGATGCACAGTCACACGCGTACTGGGCAAATCGTCGCGGATCGCGTCCGGTCACCTGTTTGACGTCGTTTGTGATGCGGCTCGCCTGGTCCTCGCGAAAGTAACGCTCGAGGTCGAGCATTCGATCCGCCATCTCTTCGGGCATGCCCTCCGCAAGCAGTCCATTCTTATAATCCGACGGTGAGAGGTTGATGTGACTGATCGAGCGCCCAAGCACCTTCGACAGCTTGTGCGCCAAGTCGTCATAGGTTAGCGCCTCGGGGCCGCTCAACGTGTATGTCTTATCCTCGTGGTTAGGCTCGGTTAGCGCTTTCACCGCCACTGCGGCGATGTCACGCACATCAACGTGGCCGATCTTCGCCTTGCCGCTCGCGCTGTAAAACGCAGCTTCAGCCTTGATCGTCTCTCCCATGTACGTTACGACGTTCTGCATAAAGCTATTCGGGCGGAGAAACGTCCATGCGAAGCCGCTTGATTCAATCGCTTTCTCGACCGGCCGATGAACCTTCGCGAGGTCGTACGCCTCTTCGTCGGCTCCCATAACTGACAGCTTCACGATGTGCCGCACGCCAATTGCCTTCGCCGCTTCGACGGCGTTCAGCTCAAGTTGCGTCTGGTTCAGCTCATTTGGCCCGACGAGAAAGAGTTTGTCACATCCCTGAAACGCCGCACGAAGGGTCTCGGGGCGGTTGTAGTCGATGATGACGGCGTCGATCCCTCGCGCACGTGCGGCTTCCGCCTTCTCGTTCGAGAAGTAGGCGGCGCGAAACGGCGCCTTTGCTGCTTCCAGTTGTTTAATGACTTCGCTACCGACGGTTCCGCCAGGTCCAGTGACACAGATCATATGTTGTTTCCTCCGTTCGAGAATGATATGGGCGTACTCATACTACAGAAATGAACGTTATAGCATGGAGCGGCCTAACGCCTCAGGGCAAACGCATCTAAATTCCGAGTAAATTTGCAGGTTTTGATTCATGGCCTCCGTTACCAATAGCTTAAAACCGGATTGTTCGGACCGGAAACTCTGAAAAGTGGAGTAGCCGAATCTATTTTCGATCTGTGTGAGGCCTAAAGTGGACCAAGACCATCTGCTTTAAAAAAATTAAGATGCGTTTGCCCTGCTAACGCCTGGCATCACCCGCCGCGCGTTCAACGTCGGTAATGACAGGCCTAGCGATGAGAAACCCGCTGACTCACGGTCGGGTGCATGCCGTTGTTGGGCCGCGTATTTCGCTATAGCAAGCTTGCCTCAAGCCATGCATTAGCTGCTCTGCCATCGGGGTGACGCAGCAAGAGCATCAGCCAGGGCCCCAGCAAAGGTCCGCAGGGTCGAACCATCACTCTCCCCGTGGTCAGGGTTCAGTTCTGCAACCGTCAGTGCCATCCAATTCGGCGCGCGTAGCAACGGGCGGAGCGATGTCATGAGTTGATCGAACCGGAGACCCGCGTTTCGTCGGGTGTTCTCCGCCAGCGGCATATCCAGGTAATCAAGCACGTCGACATCCAGGTGGACGAGCAATCGCTCAAACTGCCGCGCCCAGCCAGCTACAACAGCCTCCGCAGCGCCTGACGGATCGGTGACAACGTCCGCCAGCCGAACTTCGGCGATCCCGCGACTTTCAATGATCCGCCGCTCGAACGGCTCAGAGTTGTCATTGGCGAAGAGTAGAATCTGTTCCGGGCGCAGCATCGGCACACGCGGACCCAGACCGGCAAGTGCCGGCACTGTACCCTCAACCCCGAGCATGTGTGCAACGCCCATCCAATCGAGGGCACCGTCGTCAGTGCTTTCTGGCGTGTTCAGGTCGGTATCCAGATCAATGTAGACAAGTCCGATACTGTGCGTCCCCTGAAGGGCACCGGCTACCGTGCCAAGTCCGACCGTGCAATCGCCACCCAGGACAAGCACGGCCTCATCTGTAGCAAGTGCGGAAGCGACGCGCTCCGCCGTGGCCTTGGCGACTGTGGCGGCTATGCTCACATTCATAGCACGCGGGTTCGCCTTGTCCGCACGCCAGCGGAAACCGGAAACGTCTCCACGGTCGTCAACCGTGATGCCACCGGCGGATAAAAACTCCAGCAAACCAGCGGCGCGCAAAGCCGCTGGTGCCTTTTCTTGACCAGGCGCATATGCTCCCGCGCTACTTGGCGCTCCAATGATGACCAAACGATTGGACATGGCTGACCTCCATCGGTTGTTTTCCTGCGTAACGTTGCACCGTGTCGAGCGGCCCAACGCTTATTCGTCAGCTTCCTTTCGTCCAGGCAATATCCGGTTTTTCATACTTTTTCTTCGAGGTGTTGCAGGTAAGGTCTGAGCGGCGCGATAAACTTCGGAAAATCTGCACCGCCGGTGAATCCTTTTTTATGTCCTTCAATCGAATCCCACTCGAAGACGATAATGAAGCGAGGGGCATCCTCAATGCCGCGTAAAACTTGATAGCCTCGACAGTGCGGCGAGGTGGCGAGATCATTGGAGTCTTGCGCACACCTCGCTTTCAGTCTGAGCGAAAACAACCCGTCCTTCAGTGGCGAGGGCAACCAAGCACAGAGCGGTAGGGTAAAGTTTTCATGGTTTTCTTTTCACCACCCGAAGCTGGTGACTGTTTCAATCCGGGTAAGCGTTTGTGCGGCGGGCGCGCTCGATTGGCAGCCGCTTACGGGCACAAACGGGGCGCATCGACTCGTCCTAATCTGACATTGTCAAGATAGATACGTCGTTATTTCAGGCTACAGGTCTTAATTCGTCTTAATATCCGGTCGGGTCTTCGTCGTCAATATCTCGAACCGCCTTTCAAATTTTTTTGATATCAATACCTCTGTCGTTCGTTAAGAAGTCAGATGAATAATTTCCCTTCGGACGGTCAGGGCTTCGATGCGAGCTTCATTTACTTCATAGCCGATGCCGTGACCTGTTGGCGCTCTGATCGTGCCTTCTCGGCTCACTGTCACCGGCGGCTCAACGATGTCCTCCTCCCAGTATCTTTCCGAGGCGGAGACATCGCCTGGTAGGGTGAAGCCGGGTAGGGTTGACAGGGCGATATTGTGTGCACGACCGATGCCCGCTTCGAGCATCCCGCCGCACCAGACCGGCAGTCCGTGTGCCAGCCCGAAGGCTTGAATGGACTGCGCCTCACTGTACCCGCCCACGCGCCCGAGTTTGATGTTGATAATCCGGCAAGCACCCAACTCGTGCGCATGGCGCGCGTTCGTGAGACTGACGATTGATTCATCCAAACAGATCGGCGTTTGCAGTTCCCGTTGCAACTTGCCGTGATCGACGAGATCGCCGGGCGCAAGCGGCTGCTCGATCATCAGGAGATTATAATCATCAAGTCGCTTGAGCAACGGCGTATCCGTCTCAATCCTGTAGGCAGAGTTTGCGTCAACCGAGAGCGTCACAGCGGGGAACCGCGCGCGCACAGCTTCGACTAGCTGCACATCTTTCCCCGGTTTGATCTTGATCTTGATTCGCTGGTAGCCGCTTTCAAGCTCACGGCTGACTTTATCGAGCAATTCTTCGGTCGAATTCTGTAAGCCGATTGAAACTCCGCAGGTAATTTCACACCGTGTTCCCTTGATGTGTTGCCAGAGGGGTACCTTAGAGATTTTTGCTTCCAGATCCCAGATGGCCGCTTCAACCCCGGCTTTAGCCATGCGGTTTTCCCGAATCGGGCTAAGCGCCTGGCTCACCTGCGAGGCGCTCTCCACCCGGGCCGCCGCTAACAGAGGCGCGACATACTTAGCTGTAATTAACCACGCGGTGTCGATGGTTTCGTGATTATAAAATGGGTTTTCGGCAGCGACGCACTCGCCATACCCGGAAGCCCCATCCTTATCGAAAGCTCTGACAATCAAAATGCGCCGCCGGGTGGTGCGCCCGAAGCTGGTTTCAAACGGCCATTTGAGGGGCAACTTGATCTCTCTGAGTTCGATTCGCACTAATTGTAAATTCATAACATTAAAGTCCTGCTTGTGCGCTGAGGTCTATATTGAACACATTGAGCTAAAGCATAGCGACTAAACCCGCAAGCAATGCGGCGCGCGGTGCGATGTCCTTAACCAAGATATGCTCGTGCGCCGCATGCGCGCGGTCGCCGTCAATTCCTAGTCCGTCAAGTACCGGCACATTAAGAGCCGCGGCAAAATTGCCGTCCGATGCTCCGCCGATTGCCGCGAACGTCGCCGGATGGGGACTCTATTTCTACGAGACGGCAGATCAAATCTACCAGCTCATCTTGTCGACGCGCGATGAAGGCAAGCATCGCCATCAGTTTGGAAGAATCAAGATCACTCACCATAGTTCCGCTTCAACTCACTCAACTGTACGACATCTGGAGGGGTGCACGAGGGGAGCCGCCCACGCCCAACGATGTGAGCAGTAGGAAAAAAGGGACAAGGAGTACGATTGCTTTCTTCATACTCCCAGGCACGGCTTCAATAATTCGAGCTGAAGTGTAATAAATTTCCCGCAAAGGCGAACCACAGAAAGCCGAGGCACGCCAACGCCAGTATCGTTGCTTGGAGCTTGCCCCAGATTCTGCTTCGTTTACTCATCCAAGCGTGGATCGCGTTATAGAGTACGACCAGCGTGCCAATCGCTCCGAGAACGCCGATCACCTGAGCCAGATGAAACCAAGTATTCCCGCGATCACTGAGGAACTCGATATGCGTCGAGGCGTACACAACAAGACCGGTCAGAGCCGCTACAAAGAACAGATCGAGCGCAAAAACGATCCACACACTGATCCGCAGTCGCCGTTCCATCGGCGTTAGCTCCAGTTTGTGACCGTAGTGTCTTCTCACCAGCCATGCGACCGGAGACAACAAAAGTGTGAGAAGCATAATCAGAAGTGAAATTCCTACGACCGGTAAGAGAAGCCTCTTATTCTCCCAAAGCCCCACACGTTGAAAAGTAAAAAACGGGAAAGGCAAGATCATCTCCATGCTCCCATTCCGGTCGCGCCTGAAGATCAGAGTCTCCTGCCCGTTGACATCACGAAATGTCATGGGAGCCACTTCCTGCCATCGCTTGGGCTTCCCCGTAGGTTCTGAAAACGCAGAGACTTCAATCGTTCCGTCTTCAGCCGCTGATACGGTGGCTTCCCCAATTAGTCCCGCTGCCTTCAAGAACGATGTTTCGCTGCGGCGGCTTATGATATATGTGCCGCTGACGGCTTTGGCATCTTCTTTGGCACTATCCAACGTCGGTGCGGAAGAAGGCGTGTAGGGAAAATAACGATCAAGAAACGCTTCCCAGAGTATTGTTCGCGGCGAAATTTGTCCCTTGCCCGCGCTGTTATACGAAACGAAGAATCCAACGCCCGCACCTGTAATCAAGTGCAAGTCGCTATGGAAATAGACAGTATCACCAGCGTGTCCGATGATCCGGTGTCTGTTGCGTGATTCTTCATAGAAGCCATAAGCCATCGCGTTGGCAGCAGGGTCTAAAGCGAACAAACTGCTGTGCATAAGACGCGCCGTCTCCGGGCGAAGTATGCGGGCATCGCCGAGTTGCCCGTCTTGCAGATGCGCGATGATGAAGCGAGCCATATCGGTGGCCGTGCTGCTCAGGCTTCCGGCGGGAAATGGGATTACTACTTCAAACGGCTTTGGCTCATCGGATGCCAGTTGATAACCATTGGACATGTTTGGAGCCAGAGCTACTGGTAAGGGCTGAACGAAAGTTGAATGAGTCATGCCGAGCGGCTTGAAAATGTTCTCCTCGACATATTCATTGAACGGACGACCGGACACACGCTCGACGATATGTCCGGCGAGTGTAGTCCCGTAGTTTGAGTAAGCCGGAGTCGTGCCCGGCGGATATATTCGCGCCGGGATGTGCGTCTTCAAATATTGTCCGAGGTTGGGGCTTTCAGAACCGGTTGTGAATAAATCTTTAATCTGCTCTTCAAATCCCGGAGTGTGTGTCAGTAAGTTCTTCAGCGTGATCGGCTTCCCGAAAGCGTAGGGTATTTTGAAATCAAGGTAATCGTTCACGTCGCGATCAAGGTCGAGCTTGCCCTGTTCGACTAACTGCATCACCGCCGTCCAGGTGAACAGCTTGGAGACAGATCCGGGGCGGAACAACGTCTCCTCCGGCGATACAGGCTTTTTCTTCTCAACATCCGCGTAACCGTACCCTCTGGCAAACAGGATGTTTCCATCCTTGACGACGGCGATGGTCGCGCCCGCGATGTCTTCCCGCTCAAGTTGCAGCGGCACAATCCCGTCGAGAAAAGCCTCGACATCCGAAGCCGTCAACTCGTGGACACCGGAAGGAGTATTGTCCGCCGTTAGTTGCGCGTTTCCTTCTCGGTTCGGGGTAGTCGGCAAATTCGGAACTTGTCCCCACACGGGCGAGGCAAGAATGAAACTGAGTAGCAGAAGTGCAATGAGCCAGATGTTTCGACGTAGTTTCATGACAAATTCTCGGATTCTGTTGATAAACTTTCGTCCTCGGGCTTGTCTCCTTCCAGCAAGGACAAGTTGAGATTTAGCGTCGGGATCTAGACCGTCCAAATCTGCGCGAGCACCCGCTTGAAGTTTCCGCCGAGTATTCCTTCGATGTCCTTGTCGCTATACTTCCGGCGGATCAACCCTTCGGTCAGATCAAACATCCGCTGTGGATGGTTGAGACTTTCAATATCAATCTTCTCTCGAAATCCATAGCTCCCCTTGTAACTGGCGCGCAGCCTCTTATTCAGCTCCGGCGGCATCGCGTCGTACCCGTGAAGGTCGATGTCGCTGCCAACACCTAGATGCTCCGGGCCGATCAGGTTTGCCACGTGATCGAAATGGTCCAGGACGTTCTCGATGGTCGTCGGCTCGTCCCCTTTCACGAACATGCGCACGCCTGTAATTCCCATCACGCCACCCCCCGCGCCCACCTTTTTGATCGCCTCATCGGTCTTCAGACGCGGGTGTCCGGGGACGAGCGCGCGGCAGTTGGAGTGTGTAATCAACACAGGCTTCTTGGAAATCTCGAAGGCGTCGAGGGTGGTGCGGTCGCCGCAGTGTGACACGTCAACGGCCATGCCGACCTTGTTCATCCGCTCGATGATCGCGATACCGAAATCCGAAATGCCTTCGTCGCGCCGCTCGGTCGAGCCGTTGCCGATGAGATTGCGCGAATTGTAAGTGAGTTGCGAGACCCGTTGGCCGAGTCCGCGAAAGAAGTCAACGTCGTCGGGGTTGCGGAACTGGTCTGAATTTTGCAGGCCAAGGAGAATGCCGATCTTGCCTGATGCTTTCACACGGTCGAGGTCCGCCGCGCTATCCACGCGCATGAAGTGTTGGTCGGCATTGGCGATAAATCCATTCCACGACGCGAAGAACTTCAACGCCTGCTCGTAAGCCCCCGGCCCACCCAATCCAATTGCGGGGTGAAAGATGTTGATGCCTGAGTCTCTGACGCGATTGCGCGCGAGCAGCGACAAACGCCGGTCGAGATGTACATGCGAATCGTCAGAGACGGCGGAGCAATTATCGTGTGTCGCTCGATGAGAGAAGAAGATGTCCGCGCGTTTTACACACAGCCGTGGGTGATGGTGTCGAGCGACGGCGGCATCGGAATATCGCACCCACGAGCAGCAGGGTCTTTCCCGCGCGTGCTCGGTCGCTACGTGCGCGAGCAGCGTTGGCTGAAGCTGGAAGAGGCTGTCCGCAAGATGACTTCGCTTCCCGCCGCGCGGCTGGGATTGAAAGATAGAGGCGTCATACGCGCGGGCATGAAAGCTGATCTCGTGCTATTCGATGCGAGGCGAGTAAATGACCGCTCAACTTTTAAGGAGCCGGGACTGATTGCCAGTGGAGTCAGCCGCGTGTTCGTCAACGGCACTGAGGTGTGGCGTGACGGAGCGGTGACGGGCAATAAACCAGGTCGTGTTCTGCGCCACAGGCCGGGTCGATTCCGGCGCGCGCACATGAAGAGTCCGGCCTCATAGGTAATTTCTCAAGCGGGAGTGCGGTAACCCATGGAGAATTGCGATGGATCAGAAATCTTTTCGAGCAAGATTTGCGCTGGCAAAGCTGCTCATTTTAGTGCTCAGTTGCCTGACACAGGCGAGTACGCCGCTGACCGATGAGAACGCGGGGGAGATCACAAAGAAGGTCGATGCGTTGTTCGCTCGGTATGACAAGCCGAATTCGCCGGGGTGTGCGCTCGGCGTGATCCGCGACGGGCGACTCGTCTACGCACGCGGTTATGGCCTCGCCAATTTGGAGCACAACATCCCGATTTCTTCCAAGACGGTCTTCGACATCGGCTCGACCTCGAAACAGTTCGCGGCGGCGAGCATCTTGCTTCTCACGCGACAAGGAAAGCTCTCGCTCGATGATGACATCCGAAAATTCATCCCTGAAATTCCCGCTTACGATCAGAAGATCACGATTCGCCATCTGCTTCATCACACCAGCGGGCTGAGAGATTACCTGACATTGATGTCTCTGGCCGGCACAGACTTCAGCGGTGTCACGACGGATACGGACGCGCTGAAATTGCTTGCCCGGCAGAAGGAGATCAATTTCGCGCCGGGGGCCGAACACCTCTACAGTAACTCCGGCTATTTTCTGCTGTCGGTGATCGTCCGCCGCGCAAGCGGCAAAAGCTTGCGCGAGTTCGCGCACGAGCATATCTTCGCCCCCCTCGGCATGAAGCACACACATTTTCACGACGACCACACGATGATCGTGCCTGTGCGCGCGACCGGCTACTCCCCGAAGGAGAACGGAGAGTTCGGCATCGAGATGTCGAACTTTGAACAGACGGGCGACGGCGCCGTGATGACGACCACCGAAGACCTGTTGCTCTGGGATCAGAACTTCTACCAACCCAAAGTGGGCGGGCGTGAATTGATCGATCTACTCTTGACGCAGGGAAAGCTCAATAGCGGCGAGCAGTTAAAATACGCTTCCGGTCTCTTCGTCGGAGAGCACAGAGGGTTGAAGATGGTCAGCCACGGCGGCGCGTGGGCGGGTTACCGGGCCGAGCTGATCCGCTTTCCCGAAGAGCGATTGTCGGTGGCCTGCCTCTGCAATGTCGATTCCAGTAACCCGAGCGGGCTAGCGACAAAAGTTGCGGAGCTATACTTGTCGGATCGGCTCAAGCCGGAGAACCCACCATCAGCCTCCGCCTCCGCCGCGCCGGAGAGTTCCGTTAAACTCTCCCAACAGGAACTGGCTCAGAAAACCGGCACCTTCCGGGATCAAGCGACTGGCGCGCTCTGGAAAGTAACTGCGGCGGACGGCAATCTCGTCGTGGATGCTTCAGTCATCACTTTTGAAACTGCCCCAATCAGTAAGACGCAGTTTCGCGCGGTGAACGCTCCGGCTGACATCAACATTACATTCGCCAACGCTGAGCCGGGGAAACCTCCGCTGATGCGCGTGCAGATTGAGACGGATGAGCCGATGGTGTTTGAAGCGATCTCACCGCCAGTTCTAACTCCGGCGCTGTTGACTGAATATGTCGGAGACTATTACAGCGATGAGTTGCAGGCGGTTTACCGAGTCGCGCTTGAAGAGGGCAAGCTGTTTCTTCGACTGGCAAACAGAGACACTGAATTGTCGAAGAAACCCTTACAGCCTTCGCTCAGGGATGCGTTCGGCGTGGGCGGCTTAAGTCTCAACTTCGTGCGTGACGGACAGGGTAAGATTTCTTACTTCACAGTGAATGCCGGGAGAGTCAAGAACATCCGGTCCCTGAGAAGATGATTCGTCGCACTTAAGAGGGTTGCATCATACGACAGTAAAACTGACAAAGGCAGACTGGGAGGAAAACATGTCGCCCAGTAACGCGTTGGATGGTCAAGATGGGAATCACGGTAATGATTCGCCTACGTCTCTTGAGGTTCGCTACGCTCAATCGCAACTGAGCCGCAGCCGCCGGCAACTGATCAGAGCAATTTTGGACAATAACGAAGAGACGTTCTTCCTTTCGTCTCACGAAATGGCGAAGCGTTACAACGTTGACGCCTCAACCATCGTGCGCACCGTCCAGGCATTAGGCTACGAACGCTTCGCGGACTTCGCCGCGGACCTGCGTCGACATTTCGTCAAGCAAATCACGCCATATACACTGCTCAAGGCTGCCACCCGAGAGAAACGAAGCGTGACTGACCATGTTCGCCACTGCGTGGAAAGAGATACTGAGAATTTGAGCGTGCTCAGATCAAGCCTTGACGCGGATCGTGTGGTGGAGCTAGCTAAGATCATCCATCGCTCGCGTCGCATTCTATTTGTCGGAGTAGACTTGGCAGCTTCGCTCGCATGGTTTCTTGCTTACAGCTTGATGCCCCTCGGGTTCGACGCCGAGGCGCCCATCGGGAGCACCGGGAACTTGCAACACAAGATTGATGTTTTGACCGGCAAAGATTTGCTTGTCGCCATCAGCTTCGGGCGGTGCCTCAGGGAGACAGTAGAATCGGTCCTCAGGGCTCGTGAGCGGGGCGTGCCGACCTTCGGAATCACCGACAGCAACACCACCCCGATTGCGATGCACTGTGATGCCTATCTGGTCGCATCCATCAGCAGCCATTCTTTCACCGGCTCATACGTGGCTCCGATGGCGCTCATGAATTCAATCATTGTCGCTATCTCTCACCTCCAGCCTCAGCGCTTTCTCGAGAGGCTAGGCCGAACCGAAGATGAGTACAGGACTGGAGCGCGCTGGTATCAAGAGCCTTTGCGTCGCGCCAAGTCGGAAAGCGATGGAGATCATAGATCAGACGGCGCTGATTCGAGGGAACGCCGGAAAAAGTAGTGACGTTGCAGAGGTTCTTACGCAGCCACAGGCACGACGCTGTTGCGTCAGATAATCAAAAGGCCTTGTATGTGGCTTTGCACAAAAAGTCGATTCCTTACTTACATATAGAGTTCTTCAGGCTTCCGAGCGCAATATCTGGCGTGCGTCAGTAACTTTATGTGCAAAGCCAGTGGAAGCCGCAAATGTAAACCTCATGGTGCAGGAGCGTGACGAACTTAGCGGGTGGCGAAAGAATTTGAAAAGCCCTTTATCGGACGGAAGATCGGTGATCAAAAACACCGCCAGCCAACTGATCAACCTAAGCAACTGGAAGTTGCGCGACTTGGCGGACAAGACGTGGACTTTGGCAGCTTTAGGCACGCTCACGCCGAACGGTCACGAGACGATTACCAGAAGCGGGCAGCCGAATGGCGGGGACACGATTGACCTGATCGACAGTGATGGCCGGGTGGTACACACCGTCACCTACGGCGAGGCGGAAGAGGGCGAGACGGTGATCCTCAGCCGCGAGCGAGCCAGATAAATACCGGACAGACAGCGGTTCCTGATTGGAACGATGGTGGGCGAGGCGAACGCGCCGCCAGTCAGCGTGATTCTGAACTGGACCGCGGAAGCCAACAAAAAAATGAAGAGAACCTGGCTTTGAGGTGAGTAAGCTGACCAAGGCAACAGCTAGCTAATCCGGGCGAACGTTGGGTCTGTTCATGCGACCTGCATCACTGAGTCAAGCGTGATGCGCTGCTTCTGTCGATACGACATGTTCGCCATGTGTGCCGCGATTGCCGAGCGGTAGCCGATCTCGACGGGCGCGTTCGGCTCTTTGCGTGTGCGTATGCATTCGACGAAGTTCGCCATGTGGTTCGTGTCTTTCGTTTCGCCAGTGATCGCCGTGCCGGCAGCGCGGTTGATCTTCTCCGGGAAGAAGCGAACGCCTGATTGCGAGCGGCCTGTGACCATATCAGTCGCGCCGGCTAACCGCTCGATGGTGCCGTCGGAACCGAGGATGCGCTCGCCTGATCCGTAGTGGCTGTTGCTGAAAGTCGATTGCCAGGTGACGACCAGATCGTTCGGGAAATCGAGCGTCACGGCAATCGTGTCCGGCACTTCGCGTCCATCCTTCTCAGACAGTACGCCGCCCGACATGTAGGACGCAGTCGGAAGCGGCAAATCCATCGCGCGCATGACCCACGCAATCTGGTGGACCATGTTCTCCGTGACGTTACCGCCGGAGTATTCCCAGTACAAGCGCCAGTTGATGAACTGCTGCGGATCGAAGGGGCGATCCTTGCGTCCGTTGAGGAACGCCTTCCAGTTGACGTTGGCGGCGGTACAATCCGCGGGGATGGGACGCACCCACTGCCCTTTGCCCCGCGGGCTGTTCCTAGACATCCACGCCTCGACGTGCGTCACTTTCCCTGCCAATCCGTCTTTAATCCACTGCTTGGCGTCGGTGAGCTGTCCAGTGCTTTGATGTTGCAGGCCGATCGTAATCACCTGCTTTGACTTTGACGCCGCGGCGCGGCATGCCTCGGCCTCGTCGATCGACCAGGTCATGGTCTTCTCGCAGTAGAGGTCTTTGCCCGCCACAACGGTGTCGAGAAAGTGGCGCGCATGACAGTGCAGAGGAGTGGCGACGATCACGGCATCAACGTCTTTCTGGTCTAGAAGCTGACGATGATCATCAAAGGCGCGGATGCTGGGCGCTAATCCCTTCGCTTCTTGATGCCGCCGGGTATAGACATCCGCCGCGGCGACAAATTCGACGTTTGGTACTTGCAGAAACTCTTTCATCACGTCCTGACCGCGTGCCCCCGGGCCGATGATGCCAAGTCGCACGCGATCATTCGCGCCGAGCACACGGCTTGTCGGTAAGGTCAAGCCGATAACGGCACTGGCTGCCGCTCCTTTAAGAAACTGCCGGCGTTCGGTATTTTTCTTATCCATGCGAACATTCCTCCAAATCTAAAAACAGAAAATCAGGAGTCATAATAAAAGCAGATTGTCTTCATTCTGTCTTCTGTCTACTGACTCCTGTCTCCCATTGTCAAAAAATAAACTTTACTCCCAACTGAAACTGTCGCTGATCCTGTTGGGCGGAGGTGACTCGACCGAATGTTGAACCGCTAAAGTCGCCGCTCGGGTTATCGAAGTGCGGCGTGTTGGTGAAATTAAACGACTCCGCGCGCAGCTCCAAGATTTTGCTTTCCTTGATCGCAAATTTTTTCATCGCCGAGAAATCAAGATTGACGAAGCCGGGGCCGGCGAGAATGTTGCGCCCCGCGGTGCCGAACCTTCCCGCAGATGGCGCGGCAAATGCCGCCGGATCAAACCAGACCCCGGCGCTTCCCACGTTCCTAAGTATCTCTGGCCGGCGCAGCAAATCCGGGCGATTGTTGTTGCCGGGTGCGTTGAGTGATGTCCCGCTGATCGTGAAGTTGAGCGGCTCTCCTGAAGAGGCGGTGAAGATGCCGTTGACTTGCCAGCCGCCGATGAACCAGTTGGCGACGCGCGACGAGTTAAGGAAGCGCCGGTTGCTGCCAAACGGCAACTCGTAAACAAAGCTTTGCACGTAGTTGTGCGTTCGATCAAAGCTAGCGCGAGCGCGATTTTCGCGGACGTTAATTTGGTTGAAGAAGGTGCCGTTGTCGCCCGTGCCGTAATCAATCGCTTTGCTGAAGGTGTAGGCAGTCGTCAATATCAAACCGTCCGC
Source organism: Pyrinomonadaceae bacterium (assembly GCA_013816505.1). Taxonomy (GTDB): domain Bacteria; phylum Acidobacteriota; class Blastocatellia; order Pyrinomonadales; family Pyrinomonadaceae; genus JACDEG01. Next base: position 15,135 of record JACDEG010000037.1, read on the forward strand.
GAGGCGGCGGTCGAACTTAACCTGCAAGCTGTTGTAGTTGTTGCTGACCGGAAGCCAAGTGTTCGTCGCGGCGCGACGGCCGTAGAGCTGATTCAAGGGTTGTCCGGCGGCGCCCGCGCCAGGTATCAAACCTGCGTTCAAGTTGTAGCGTCCGAGGATGCCGTTGCCGCGGTTGCCGACATACGCCGCTTCAAAAACCAACTTCCACGGCAAGGAGCGCTGCACCGTAATGTTCCATGACTGGATGTAGCCTTCTTTCAAATCAAGTGGTACGACATCGTAAGCTTGGTTAATTAGGAACGGCGAGGTTGCCGGAATGATACCGTTCGACGGGATCGCGGCGACCTGTGAGCCGGGGAAACCGGTCGCCAATGACGAACCGGCGGCAGCGCTAAAGGCGTTCGGCGCGTCAAACGAGTTATTCTGTTTAACCGGGTAGTTAAATGCGTAGCTGTTGTCGGGGAACGGGATGGTGCTGATCCCGAAACCACCGCGCAACACAGTCTTATCGTTCAGCCGGTAGGCCAGCCCGAGCCGTGGGTTAAAGTTGGTGAAGCGCCTTTTGACTCCGATGTTCATCGGCACATCGCCGACCCCAGCCACACGCAAGGTGTTGGTCTGTGGATCATAGTTGGACAGTCCGCCCTCGTAGCGCGGTCTGAGCGGATCGTAGTATTCATGGCGCAGACCAATGTCAACGGTCAGTTTCTGTGACACCTGCCACTTGTCTTGAACATACGTAAAGATTTGCTTTTGCCGCAGCGCCGGAAAGATCACGGGCAGATCGCGTCCGACCTGATTCGGCAAGTCGAGTAGAAAGCTGGCGAAGGCGTTCGCAAAGCCTCCCGACTGTCCGCCGCTGAGCGACGTCGTGCCGGGACGGAAGTTGAACACGCCGCGCGGGTTGAAGGTCTGCGTTTGTTGAAGGTCGTCACCGTTAACTCGTCCGTCAACTCCGAACTTTAGGGTGTGATTGCCGAAGATGTTGGTCCAGTTGTTGACGAGATTAAAGTTCGTCTCGGCGCGTATCCACGGGAGACTGGCGGAGAAGCCGACTACCGGATTGCCGTAGCCGAAGATGTCGATTGAGGAGAGACCGCTTGACCACTCATCAATATTCGCTCCCGGAATACCGATGTCAGTTGATGTCGTTAAACCGTTGCCTTCGCTGATGACATCGTTACGGTAGCGGCTAAACCCGAAGCGCACTTCGGTAATCAGACGCGAGTTGAAAACATGCGTGTAGTTAGCGCCGCCGCTCTGCGTGGTCACACTGCCCGTGCCGGCGAAGCCGCCGTTAGCCGGACCGCCGTAAATGCCGTAAAGACCGGGATCGAATATCTCTGGTTTTTGGTAGCTATAGCGCACCGAGACGTTATCGTTATCGGTGAACTCGTGATTGATCTTAACGTCGAAAGAGTTCGTGTCTTTAACGCGCACGGTGTTTCTTTCAAAGTTCGGCCCCGTTAGGTTGGAGGAAGTCGGATCGGGGATGAATGACAGGATGCGTCTTGCAATCGGGCTGATGCGCTCGGGACAAATGACATTCAGAACACCGTTGCATTGAAATTGCTGCCGCCCTGTTCCATTTGCATTGCCCATCGCGGGGTCGTAAATGGTGGTCGGCGCGCCGCGGAAATCGCCGTTGCGAAAAGCTAAGGTCGGAATTTGGACGCGATGTACCGTGCCGCGATGATCTCTCACACCTTGATAATCGCCGAAGAAGAAGGTTTTGTTTTTGATGATCGGGCCGCCAAAGGTGAATCCGAACAGGTTGTATGTGGTCGGCGCTTTGGTCGCTGCGAAAAAGTTGCGGGCGGCAAGAGCGCTGACGCGATTGAACGCAAATACGCTGCCGCGAAAATCGTTGGTGCCGGACTTTAGGGCAACGTTTGTCACAGCTCCGCCAGCCCGTCCGAGTTCCGCTTCGTAGTTGCTGGTTGTGACGTCAACCGTCTGGATCGCCTCAATCGGCGGAATCAGCACGGTCAGTAAACCCGTGCGGTGATTGTTGTCGATGCCCTCGACTTGAACGTTATTAGCTAAGCGAGATTGTCCGTTGACCCTTGTCGAAAGGCTGTCCTGCGGATTGAAAAACTCGGAGTGGGGCCGGAAGGCGCGCTGTGTGCCGGGCACGAGGTTGAGCAAGCCCTGAAAGTTGCGATTAAAGGGAAGGGGCAAATCGACAACCTGTTTGCCCTCGATCTTGCGGCCAACATCAGCCCGATCCGTTTGCAGCAGCGCCTGCTCCATCGTCACCGTAACATTCTCGGTCAAGGCACCCGGCTGCAGTGCGAGATCGGTGCGCACACTGCTGTTGACCTGCACCTCCACTCGATCAACCACCGTCTTCTTGAACCCGGTATTTTCGGCTTCGACGCGGTAGACTCCCGGCTTTAAATTGGTGAAGACGTAGTTGCCATCCTCGTTGGCGACTACCGAACGGCTGATATTAGTGTCAACTTCAGTGATGACGACCGTGGCGCCGGGAATCACTGCTCCGGTCGCTTCTGAGATCGTACCCAGCAGGCTGCCGGTCACAGCCTGTCCATACAAACTATCGGGAACACACAATGAAAGCAGCATTGCCACGACACCCATTGCGACTCTAAACTCATGCACATGCCTGTTTAGCTTATTCATGATCCTCACTCCTTTAGTGTTTGTGCCTGTCTTTGATGGACTCTTGAGAGCGCAGTTCATTAACCAGCACGCTGACAACTCCGCGCCCGACTTTCATTCGCCGCGCGAGGTCGGCACGCGAAATCGGTTGATGCTGATGCACCAGGTTAAGCGCAATGCGCCGGTTTACCTCACGCGACGTGGGACGCGTGGCAACGTGAAAATCGTGAGGGTTGATTTTTCGCATTGGAAGTAAACGGGTCTTTTGTCCGAGGATGGAACAATATGCTAGATAGCGATTTGAGTCAAGGGTGTCGTCAACTTAACGATGCCAGCGTGCAGCAGTTCTGCACGTGCTGCATATTACGCTGATGCCCGCCGCTCCTGCTCTCTATCGCCGCCATCTTTTTCCCGCCGAGATCATCAGCCACTGTATCTGGTAGTACTTTCGCTTCGCCCTAAGCTACTGCGATGTTAAAGAGATCATGGCAGTGCGTGTCGTTACTCTCACCTACGAGACCATTAGAGAGTGGTGCCTCAAGTTTGGCAGACCTTTGAAGAGAACCACCCATGAGCGAAAAGCTTGTGGATGGTTTCCTTTGTCAGAGAATAGCTGAGCAAGCGCCTGTGTTCTCAGTAACCGTGGTTTATCCCTCAACCCATACCGTACGTAACCCGTTTCAGCACAGGGCAAATATGCACGCACGCGCGTATAATTGGCGACGATGAGCGACGTTTTCATTATCGGACAAGCCGTGGCAGTAGAGACGCTGGGCGGACCACCACCGGCGACCGCAAACCTTCGCGCGCACACGAAGCCACAGCTCACGCCTTAGCTTTTTCTTGATGGTGACGAAAGGTAGTTGTGGCGAAGTTTGAAGGTAAATCGCAACGCTTGCGCGAGCGGAAGAGTTTAACAATTCCAGTCCGAGTGCGTGGGCGCGAGAGCACGACTCACGAGTGGATGGAGGTCACGCACGTGCAAGATGTCACGGCGTTCGGTGCCCGCTTTTCATTAATGCATCCGACCGAACCCGGGCGCGTGCTTCACCTGACGCTACCCATGCCACGCCAACTGCGGAGTTACGATTGGATCGAGGATCAATATCAGGTGTGGACACTCGTGCGGCATGTGCACCTTGTCACACCGACGCCGACTATCCAAAGTACGCCAACCCCGACCACCTTGCCGCAGTTTGAGATTGGTGTCGCCTTTATCGGGGCGCGCCCGCCCGGACAGTATGAGCGTGATCCGTCGCGGCGCTACCAGGTCGCAACGCTGGCGGAGAGCGGAATGTGGACGGTGCGCGAAATCGCGCCGCCGCCAAACCCAAAAGGACCGCGCGCTGATGATACGCGGCTCACGCTGATGACTGAAGTTGTTATCGAATTATTTAATGAGACCGGGCACATTGTCGCAAGTGAAAATACGGTATCCGAGAACATCAGCCGCCGCGGTGCTGCCGTTTATACGCAAATGCGCGTCGAGCTGGGCCGCTTTGTGCGCTTGAGTTCTTCACGCGACAAGGTTTCGCGGCTCGCCGCCGTGCGCGCGTGTCGTCCAGGGCCAGACGGCGTATACCGGATGCACCTTGAATTTCTTGACGGCACCTGGCCGCTTGATGGAATCGTGTAAGCACTATGACTACAGCGGCCGCAAATGAGTACGCGCACAACAAACCTGAGTTGTCGATGCTTGAGGCTGCTGCCGTGTCCGGCGTCCCTGTCCACACGCTGAAGTCGGCGATCTTCGCCGGCGCGCTACCGGCGACGCGGCGCGGGCGCCGCTCGCTCATGCGTGATGATCTGGATGAGTGGTTGCGGGACACATCACCACCTGATTGGGGTGGACGCTGTATTGGGAAGCAATTCCATTGATTGTGTGCTGACCTTTGATGGCTGCTAAAGCGACCTTTGCTTTGAAGTCGGCGTGAAAATCTTTCGCTGCTGGCTCATCTGTCCTTCCCGGTTGAGCAGCGAGTTTACCACCTTAGCGGCTGGTCTAATTTTTGGGGAGCATCATAGGACCCGGTTCACAAGACCAACGTGCGATTGAGTCAGGTTGCAAACGACTTGGAGGCGCTCAGTCCTGTAATCACCGATTCAGCTAGCCTCATCAAGAGCATGAATGATCTAGGGATACAAATGGTGACTGAGGTTACCATAGGGTCTATTCATTCTCTGTAAGCGGGACACGTTCCTCCGATAGAATAAGGTTGCCAAACCAATCGTTTCACCGCTAAAGATACGACTTTCATAATCATCATAAGACCGGTTATTGGACGAGGAGTGTTTGTTGAGACGGTTGTCCTTCGCCAAAATCAATCTGGTCACCGTTACATCTTGATGTAACGGTGATGTAACGGTGGCCGCGGATGTAGCCGAATCCCCCCATTTAGCTGCGGATCGAGTTTTCGATAGGGACAGGCTTTTGAACTGATGAAGATTGCTATCACAGGAGCGGGAGGGCTTGTTGGAATGCATCTCGCGCGCTACCTTGCGACAAATAATGAAGTGCTACCCCTCAGACACTGTGACCTCAACATTACGGATCGAGAGGCAGTTCGTCGTTTAATCTTCCACGAGCGCCCGGCATTAATCATTAACTGTGCTGTGGTCGGCGTAGATGAATGCGAACGTGATCCCGCGCTCGCACATGCGGTCAACGTTTCGGGGCCGCAAGCTCTTGCCGAAGCTGCCGATGAGGTATTAGCCGAGTTCCTTCACTTCAGCACGAACTATGTTTTCGATGGTGCACGTGAAGGACAATTGTCTTACACGACTGATGACGAGTCGTGCCCAATCAACGTCTATGGGAGGACGAAACTTGCCGGTGAGCGGGCCGTGAGAGCCGTCACATGGAAGAGCTTTATTGTACGTACATCGTGGGTGTATGGCGCTGGCAAAGAGAGCTTTCTCAGCATCGTGCATCGCCAATTGTTGGCAGGCAAACGGGTGCGTGCCATCACGGATGTGTGGGCAAGTACAACCTACGTGACTGATTTAGTGGCGCGAACCGAAGAGATTCTCAAGCGTCGCCACTATGCGACATATCACGTCGTCAACGGCGGAGTGTGTTCATATGCGGAATTTGCGCGAGAAGCCGCGCGTCTTGTCGGAGTGGCCGAAACTGAAGCGAATATATTAATCGAAGAGGTTTCTGAGGCGAACATGCAG
>JACDEG010000415.1 GCA_013816505.1 Pyrinomonadaceae bacterium
CGTGCGCTTCAAATTCGTGCGCGCACCACGTTCGTGCGAAGAAGCCGCGCTCGTCCGCGATGCGCTCTGGTTCGATGATGAATGCGCCTTTCAATTTCGTTTCGACGAAAACCATGATGCTTGAACAGCAACCTAGATGATTGCCGGTTCGGGAATCGGAATGATAAAGCGACCGCCGCGTCGCCGATATTCGGACTGTTGTTGAAGAATCTCGTCGGCGAAGTTCCACGTCAGTAGCAACACATAGTCGGGCATCATATCCAGCAACTTCTCCGGCGCATGAATTCGCAGGTGCGTGCCCGGCGTGTAGTAGCTCTGCTTAACGGTGCTACGATCCACCACGAAATCGAGCGTCTCCTGACCAATACGGAAGTAGTTCAAAAGCGTGCTGCCTTTGGCCGAAGCGCCGTAGACGGCGATGCGCTTTCCCTGCACTTTCAGATCGTTCAGCAACTTCACCAACTCGCCCCGCAAGCGTTCAACTTTCGCGCCGAAACCCCGATAAAAACTTGCGTCGCCGACACCCCACGCGGCTTCCTCATCGAGCATCCGGCGGACTGCCGCCGTCGCCTCGCCTTTCGCGCTCGCCCGTCCAGCGAAAATTCGCAGCGTGCCGCCGTGAATATCGAAATGTTCGACGTTACAAATCCTCAACTCGTGCCGCTTGAAAAGCCGATCAAGCGCCGTCAAGGAAAAATAGCAAAGGTGCTCGTGGTAAATGGTATCGAACGCGCAGCGGTCAATCATCTCTTTCACGTAGGGCACTTCGATTACCGCAATGCCGTCCGGTTTCAGAAGCTCGGCGAAGCCGCGCACGACGCCGTTCAAGTCCGCGACGTGCGCAAGCACGTTGTTGGCGTGGATCACGTCTGCGCGCTTGCCTTCGTGGCTGAGGCGCTCGGCGAGCGCCTCACCGAAGAAATCGCAGACGGTCGGGATGTCGCGTTCTTCTTGTGCGATGTGCGCGATGTTGGTCGCCGGTTCGATTCCGAGCACAGGGATGCCAGCGTGTTTGTAGTATTGCAGGAGATAACCATCGTTGCTGGCAACTTCCACCACGAGACTATTCGCGTCGAGATATCGTGCGCTCGTCAGCCGCACGGCAATCTCTTCGGCATGGCGTAGCATCGTTTCGGAGAATGATGAGAGATAAAAATATTCGCGGAATAATTTTTCGGGCGGAATTGTTTCAGTAATCTGCACCAGCGCGCAACGCGAACAGAAGGCGAGGTCGAGTGGGTAGGTCGCCTCTACCTCGGAGAGTTGCTCTTCGGCCAAGAGCGCGTTGGCGAGCGGCGTGCGTCCAAGTGAAAGAACGATTTCGAGTCCCGTCTCACCGCACGAACGACACTCTGCTGTTGACCCGTTGATATTCATCGAGAGCTGCCGAAAAAATCTTTATACCAGTCGATTGTTTGACGCAAGCCTTCGTCGAGACTGAAGGATGGCTGCCAGCCGAGAAGCTTCCGGGCTTTCGCGGCGCTCAAATATTGATGTCTGATTTCGTTGCTCGCCTCGTTGCGCACTTCCGGTTCGAGGTCGGAATCCATCAACGTGAGAAGGCGCTCAACCAACTCCAAAACTGTCACTTGAATCTCATTCGAGAAGTTGAACGCGTGGCCCTGCAAGTCCGGATTCTGCGCCAGACGTTCGGCCAGAACCATATTGGCAAGCGCGCCGTCTTCCGCGTAGAAATAGTCGCGCACGAACTGCCCGTCCGAACGAATTACGGGACGCTGCCCGCGCAGCACCGAGCGAATCGTACCCGGCACGATGCGATTCCAGTTGAGATCGCCGCCACCGTAAAAATTTCCGCAGCGCGTGATGGCAACAGGTAGGCCATAAGTGGAGCCGTAAGTCTGCGCGATTAGATCGGCGCACGACTTGCTTACATCATACGGGTGCCGCCCTTGCAAGGGCGCGTCCTCTTCGTATGGCAGCACGTCATGATCACCGTAAGCCTTATCAGATGAGGCGACGACAATTTGCTTGACGGCAGGGCTGCGTCGGCACGCTTCCAGCAGCGACCATGTCCCTGCAATGTTAGCCTCGAAGGTTGATACTGGATTGCGATTGGCGATGCCGACGATGGTTTGCGCTGCCAAATGAATTACTGTGTCAATCTCATATTCGCCGAGCGTGCGCTCCATCAGGGCTTGGTCCTGCACTTCGCCGCGCACCGTCTTGACCTTTTCAACAAGACTCGCCTGCACAAACTCCGACTGCGGAATCCAGTCGCGCACAAGACAGACGATATCTGCGCCCTGCTCTATGAGTCGCTTGACGAGCCAGCCGCCGATTAACCCTGTCGCCCCGGTCACAAAGGTTGGACGATCAAGCCAGAAGCTGTTCATTCCCAAATCTTCCATGGCGCTCGCTTTTCTCGCCATAAAGTCTCCAAAAGAACCTTATCGCGAAGCGTGTCCATGCATTGCCAGAAATTCCTGTGCTGATATGCGGCGAGTTGATTGTCGGCTGCCAGACGCTCTAGCGCATGTGCCTCCAAGCTGATCTGGTCTCCATCCAGGTAATCGAAGACCGTCGGCTCGAAGACCAGAAAGCCGCCGTTGATCCAGCCCTCGCCGATCTGCGGCTTTTCGGTGAAAGCCGTGACCATGCTGTCGTCATCAAAAATCAGCCCCCCGAAGCGCGCGGGCGGGCGCACGGCAGTCACCGTCGCAACCCGACCATGCGCGCGATGAAAGGCAAGCAACTCCTTAAGGTCGATGTCGGAGACGCCGTCGCCGTAAGTCACCATAAAGGTCGCCTCCTTGAGCCAGTCTTTGAGTCGGTTGACGCGACCGCCGGTGAGCGTGTTGAGGCCGGTGTTTTTCAGGTGAATAATCCAATCCTCCCACTCCGGGTCTTGCGTCTCCACCTTACCACCACACGCAAGGTCAATCGTGATACTTCCGTTAAGGCTGTAATAGTCGAGAAAATACCGTTTGATGACTTCGCCCCTGTAACCGAGCGCGACAAAAAACTCTTTGAACCCATAATAAGCGTAGTGCTTCATGATGTGCCAGAGGATCGGATACCCCCCGACCTCGACCATTGGCTTCGGCTTGATTTCCGTCTCCTCGGCGAGTCGCGTACCAAGTCCGCCCGCCAGAATAACAACTTTCATAAAGCAGCCTCCTCCACTGCGGGCGTCGAAGTTTCCTGGGAGCTAATGTCGAATTCTGTATTCCAACGCAGAATCGGTCGTACCACCCCCGGTATCGGTCCGGTGTAATCGCCGCGCGCCGAGTCGCCGTCCTGCGCGTCAATCACCTGAAAAGCAACAGCCTCCTGCTCATAAAAGTGGACTATGCTCGGATCGTATGAGGTGAGAGCCGCGCCGACGAGCAACGTACCCTCAGAAAGATAGTTGCCGGGAATCCACGCAGTGCTTCGATACCTGCCAGCGGGGCGCGTCCGGCGATACCACTGCTCGTCTAGGTCGCCAACGACAAAAACGCACACTCCCTCTTCATTATAAAAGTGTAAGTTTGGCACCAAGCGTGAACCCGATTGAAGCACTTCGTATTCAATTTCGATACCAACGGGCTGACGAATATCCATCGTGTCAGCTACGTCGCCATCCGCAGTCCGGACACGCACAGCGCACAAGCGAGCCGTCTCAGTGCCGGGCGCTGTGCTCAAGTCTGTCCAAACTTTCTCCGCCGAAGTCTTCAGACGCGAGCTTAAGTATGTACTGGTAATTTGATGTGCCGGCCCATCGTCCATAACTCGACCTTCCGAAAGATAGATCGCTCGTTTACATAAGCGTGTGATCGCCTGCATGCTGTGCGAGACGAAAAGAATCGTGCGCCCGTCTTTTCTGATGTCTTGCATCTTCTCCAGGCATTTGAGTTGAAAAGCGGAATCGCCCACCGCCAGAACCTCATCAAGAATCAAAATTTCCGGCTCTAAGTGGACGGCCACCGAGAAGGCGAGGCGCAGATACATTCCGCTTGAATAATGCTTGACAGGCGTGTCAATGAATTTTTCAATTTCGGAGAAGGCGAGGATTTCGTCAAATTTTCGTTCAATCTCGGCGCGATTCATACCTAGTATCGCGCCGTTGAGGAACATATTTTCGCGACCCGTCAGTTCTGGGTGAAAGCCCGTCCCAACTTCTAGCAAACTGCCGATGCGCCCATAGAGTTTCGCGCGCCCGGTCGTCGGTTCGGTGATACGCGAGAGAATTTTAAGCAGCGTTGATTTACCGGCCCCATTATGTCCGATGATGCCAACTACTTCGCCCGGCTGAATCTCGAAATTAACGTCCTTAAGTGCCCAGATCGTTTCTGTTTTTTTCTGTCCCTGCTCGCGCAGACGCCTAAATGGATTTCTCACGGCGCTCGAGAGAGCATCGCGCAGAGTATGGTGCGGCGCTTCGCGCGTACCGATGCGATACTGTTTCGAGATATTTTCGACGGTAATAATTGGCTTCATCGGTGAGTTTTAGATAACGTCGGCAAAACCCTTCTCAACTCGCCGGAACATGTATGCAGAATAGATCAGCAGAATGATGGTGATGATGGTAGAGAATCCAAGCGCAGTCCAGTTGAAGGGTCTGCCAAGCAGTATAGAGCGAAAGCCGTCAACGATCCCGACCATTGGATTTATAGAGTAAAGCCCTCGCCATTGTTCGGGTATCAGACTAAGCGGATAGAGTATCGGCGAGACATACATCCAGAGTTGGATAAGAACCGGTAGTATCATGCCAACGTCGCGGTATTTGACGTTCAAAGCCGAGGTGAGCATGCCGAAACCAAGAGCCAGCAGCGTGACCAGCACGACCAGCACCGGCAACATAAAAAAATTAAGGGTCAGAGATACCCGATAGTAGAGCATCATGCCTGCGAGAATCACAAATGCAATGCCTAAGTCCACTAGCCGTGCCCCGACGGCTGCCGCCGGAATAATCATGCGCGGAAAATACACTTTGGTGATTAAATTCGCGCTGCTAACGAGGCTATTGCTGCTGGTTGAGACGGAACCAGAGAAAAATGTCCAGGGCAACAGCCCGGCGTAAGCCATCAGCGGGTAGGGCAGTCCGTCCGACGGAACGCGCACCAGCATGCCTAAGAAAACTGTGAAGATCAATGTAGTTAGAAGCGGTTGCATCACGACCCATGTGATGCCAAGCGCGGTCTGTTTGTAGCGCACTTTAACATCACGCCACATCAGAAAATAAAGCAACTCCCGGTAGCCCCACAGATCGCGCAGGTTTATGGCGACCCACGAGTTGCTCGGCTCGATGACGAATAAAGGCTCTTCCGGTAAGGATAAGGATGCTTGAGGAGACAATTCTGCTTTAGTGGATGAAGCGTCTTGCGGTGTGGCTGACGATTTCAGCATCCGCGCGCCTTCACTAGTGGTCAAATCCATTTAACTCAGTCTTATTGATAATTATTCGCGTAAGTTTCTACGATGCTACTGCGCCTTACGCTTACTGGCATTAACTCGACGCGCCAGTCTAGTCGCGCTCTGTAGAGGCGTCAAGTGCCGGATAATCGCGAGAGGGCCAGTGGGCGATACGAGTCATATCTTCAAGCGACTACGCCAAGGTAGTAACTGTTCAGACTGAAGAGAATTGTAGCTAAAAATCCAGCTTCAGGTGATGAAAGTTTCTGGCAAGATAAGTAACGTGCAGAGATGAAGGTTGATGTGGAGCAGGCCAGCCGAGTGGAATTGCT
>JACDEG010000416.1 GCA_013816505.1 Pyrinomonadaceae bacterium
AATAGCAGCCCAAGCCTCCCATTCTTGGGCATCGTGTGTGAGAAAAATGCGGGCCAAGTCTTCCCGTGTCGGATCGCTCAATCCTAATTCGCTTTGCAGTCGCCGCCAGAAGTGTATTTCCAGAGCGGCTAAAGCGACCCAGCCACAACGCGCGCGATACAAATTGTAGCCGGGAAACCCACCGCCCAGTTGGCCGTCTGGTGTCGTGGCCCCATAGCGCAACGGGTCGGCGAGTATTTTCGTCGCCTCAACCAGCGCGACCTCGGCATAACGTCCACAGTGATTACGCTCGCGTGCCATCAGGAGCGCCAGTGCGGTGCTGACCACACGCTCCGCAGTTACTAGATCGGCGAGCAGCGTGCGCGGCAAATTCGGCGGAACGACGAGACCTAATTCCGCCTGATAAGTGACGTCGTGTCCAGCCTTGTCCTCATTGGGCGAAAGGTAGCCGACGATAGCGATGTGAGAGAGACGTGGGTAACGTGCGTGAAGCTCTGCCCAGTCGAGCGAGAGCCGGTTTAGGGCGGCGCGACGAATTGAGGTGAGCAGGAGATCGCTTTCCTCTAAAAGGTGATCTAACTGCGTCCGCCCGCTCTGTTCTTTGAGGTTGAGACAGAGTACTTCCTGCCTCTCGGCGAGAGTGCTGTACCACGCGGGACTGATGTGAGAAAGCGGGTCGCCGGTCGGCGGCTCGACTTTGATTATTTCTGCGCCAAGCCGCCACAACTGTGCGGCGGCGACCGGGCCGGGGACATTGGTCGCCAGCGTCAACACCCTGATTCCCAACAATGGCTTAAAGTCATTCTCGTCTGTCATGTATGTCTAGAAACCTGCCATCAACGTTGAACCGTAAGCACAGACGCAAACTCCTCTTGCGCGTCATTAAAATGAGTCGCGCCTTCCATGTTAGTAATATCGAGATACTTGTCGGCGATCATCTCCGTCGTAATTGGTCTGGCCGAGGTTGTCGAACCTTTTAATTCTAACCCTGTGTTCGCGGGCGCCAGATAAAGTACGCAGGTGCGCCTAAGAGAACGATGCCGAGTCCCACAGCGGCGCGCGCGGGTTGCGTCGCGATGGTGTTCATCACGAGAAAGGCGGCTGCGATGATGAACAGCAACGGCGTTAATGGATAAAAGGGAACGCGGTAGGGGCGAATGGCATCTGGCATCCGTCTTCTGTAGACGAAGATGCTGGCGGCAGCAAGCGCGTAGAAAATCCAACCGATGAAGACCACATAGGTCAGCAGTTGCTCGAACGTCCCCGTCGCGGCGAGGACGGCTGACCAGACTGCCCCGGCGATGATGGCAAACGCCGGCGTCTGAAATCGTGTGTGGACCTCGGCCAGCCGGTGAAAGAAAAGCCCGTCGGCTGCCATCGCATAGTAAACGCGCGGGGAGGTGAGCATGATGCCGTTCGCCGCGCTGAAGATCGAGATCAGGATCATGACCGCGACCAGCTTCGCTGCCGCGGGACTGATAACTGTTGCGACCGCCGTCGCGGCGAGGCGGTCGGAGGTAGCAACTCCCGAAGGGCCAAGCGCCGCGAGGTATCCGAGGTTGGTGATCATGTAGATGACGACGAGCGCCGCCGTGCCGAGTACCAGTCCGAGGGGGAAATTGCGTTGAGCATTCTGAGTTTCACCGGCACTGTAGGCGACAAACTGCCAGCCCTCGTAAGCCCAGAGGACGCCGATCATCGCCAGACCGAAACCCGAGGCGAGCGAGCCGCTAAACTGAGCCGGCCACAGGGCTGCGCCCGATCCCGTAAACCCGCGTCCGAGCCAGAGTAGCGCGGCGCTCATCACCAAAATCCCGATGACTTTGATGGCGGTCGTCCAGTTTTGTAGATTGGCGCTCGCGCGTGTGCCGCGCACGTTGACCGCCGTCACGACCGCGATCATCAAGATGGCGATCACCTTTGCCATCAGGGGTGTCAGCGAAACGATCTCGCCGAGGTACGCGCTGAAGGCGACGGACAGCGTAGCGACGGCCCCGCTGCTGATCACGAAGAAAAGCGTCCACCCGAAGAGGAAGGCCGGGAATCTGCCGAAGCAGTCGCGAATATAGACGTAGAGGCCGCCCGCCGCCGGCTTCATCGCACCCAACTCTCCGTAAGTCAGCGCGCCGAGCAATGAAAGGATGCCGCCCACCAGCCAGACGAGCAGGGCGGGCAGAACGAAGCCGTCCACCTGGCGGAGCACCGCGCCGGGCACGATAAAGATGCCTGAGCCGATCACCGATCCGACGGTCAGCATGATGAGATCACGCAAGCCAAGCGTGCGAGGTAGAGTGGCCGTCGAATGTAAATCTTCTCCTTGCGCCATGGATGTACTTTCTTTTACTTGAGCTTGTCGAACTGCACATTCCCAATCGGGTACTGCTGCCAATCTTTGTAATCGAAATGCCACCACTCCACTTCGTACACGGAGAAACCTTCCGACTCCATCGCGTCGCGCAACAATTCGCGGTGCCAACGCTGGAGTGAAGTGCCGCCGGGATAGTCAGGGTATGAGCGGTCGGTGGTCTCGTCATACGTGCCGACCATTGCAACAGGCTTTCCCGTCTTCAAATCGTAGAGCGTCAGATCGACAGCCGCGCCGCGATTATGACGCGACCCTTTGGACGGATCGGCGACGAAAATCTTCTTGTCTTCCGGTGTCGCGTCCCAGAATACTTTGGTGACGTACCAAGGCCGGTACGCATCGTGGATGAGCAGACCGTAGCCCTGCTCTTTCAACTTGCGATGCGCGCGCACGAGCGCCTCAGCCGCAGGTCGTTGCAGGAAGGCGCGCGGCTCGGAGTAAAAGACGCTGCCCAGAAAGTTGTTAGTCGAAGCATATCGGATTTCCAGCTTGATCGTCGGATCAAGCCGGGTGAGTTCAACCAAATCCGGTTCGCGGAAATCTCCGTCCTCTTTCGGCGGCTGGGCGGCGAGCGCCTCTTTCAGCAATGCACTGACCGGGCTGAGAGGCTTGATGCGAAGCTGACCCGCGCCTTCCTCCGGCCCGACATTGCGGCGTTTGAAGACGACGCTGGCCGCCTCGACCTGAGTCGCGCGCCCGTTTTTGGCGCGCGTGAAGATAAGCCGCTCGCCGTCGTAGAGTCCCCGGTCGGGAAACTTGAAGACATTCTCCGACACTTGCTCAAGGGGGTCGAACTCGACCCACTCGATCAAGGCCCAGAGCTTGCCGTCCTTTTCGAAGATATAAAGGATGTCGTGGTCCCATCCGTACTCGCCAATGAGACCATGCCAACGGGCCGGCGCAGGCTGCGGTTTGGGAACTTCGATGCGCTTGAATGTTTCGTCGCCGATGACAATCGCATTGTCGCGCACCACTATCTTCTCGCCGTAAGCGAGCTTGTCATCAACGATGAGCGCATCGCCGATTGACCGCAGCCGCACTTGCTCTCCGCCATCTGCGCTGAGTTTAGAAAGCTGGCCGCCGCTCTCAATCAAATCAACGATTCTCGCTCCGTTCACATAGCGCCCACTGATGCGGCGCGCAAGTTGAGGATCGACAGGCGAGGTGATTTCCGGCTGTGGCACCAATTTGCTCTGGCGCACGGCGAGCATGGCTGTCAACGCGAGATTGGCGATTCGATTCGTCACCGCGTTGGCGGCATCTTTCGTCGTCACCACGACCACGCCGAGTTTGTCGTCAGGCATCGCCCTCAAAGTAGTGGCAAAACCATAGATGGCTCCGCCGTGACCAACCGTGCGACGGTTTTCAAGTTCGCTCAGGCCGAAGCCGATGCCGTACCCCGTTTTCTGTCCCGGCGGCGCGAACTGCGGAGTCCACATCTCGGCAAGCGTTGACGGCTTGAGCATTTGTCCGTTCGAACCGGGCCCACCGGCGAACAGCGCGCTCATGAAACGGCCCATGTCCGTGACCGTCGTGTACATGCTGCCGGCGGGGCTGATGCCAAGTTCAAACGTGGGCGCTTCAAAGACGCGGCCATCAATCGTCCACATGTACGCCTTCGCTAAGTCCTTCGTGATCTCCGGCGTCGGCTCGAAGCTGCTGCGCTCAAGGCCGAGCGGAGCGAGTACCGCGCGCTTGAGATATTTCGCGAATGGCTGCCCTTCGGTTCGCTCCAGCACGTAGCCGACCGCCGCTATCGCCGCGTTTGAATACTTGGCGCGTGTTTCCGGCGCGTAAACGAGTGCCGTCTGATTGAGGCTGGCAATGGTGCTGGCGAGCGACGGCTCGTTGGGGTCGAAGTAGTGGCCGACGGGTGGCTCGCGCACGAGGCCCGAACGGTGCGACATCAGTTGTCTGAGCGTGACGGACTTACCGAACGAATTGCGCGGGCGGAAGTTTGGGAGGTAGCGAGTCACCGGCGCGTCCAGATCAAGCTTCCCCTGCTCGACTAACTGCATGACCGCGATGTCGGTGAAGAGCTTCGACACCGAGCCGACGCGATAGACGGTCTCGGCGGTGGCGGGCTTCTTGCTCTTTGGGTCGGTGAAGCCGAAGCCTTTTGCCCATACGATTTGTTGATCATCGACGAGCGCGATGGAAAGGGCGGGGAGGTCTTTGTCGGCCATCTCGTGCGTGATGAGGCGCTCGATCATCTCGACCGTAGCCGCGTAGTCCTTGCGCGGCGCGACGAATGCTTGACCTGTTGGTTCGCCCGCAGTCTTCGCAGTGCCGTGTGCAACGACCAGATAATTTAATCCGGGAATCAGCGTGAGAATCAGCACCAGAGTTGCGATGCGCTTTTTCTGCGCGCTCCTTACTATTTTCATTGGCAGCCCCGTCGAAAAGTAGAATGCTTATCCCTGATCATCATCGAATCTTCCCCGGACCCCAGAGCGCCTGTCCAGGTTTCGCATTCGTGTGTTCGCCGTCTCTGAGTACCTGCACGCCGTTGACGAAGAAGTGTTGGACGCCGACCGCGTACTGGTGAGGTTTCTCAAACGTTGCGCGGTCGGCAATCGTTCGCGGGTCGAACACGACCACGTCAGCGAACATGCCCTCTTTGAGAAAGCCGCGATGATCCAATTCGAGGTTCGTCGCGGGGTGTGACAGCAGGTCGCGCACCGTCAACTCGCGGGTAACATGGGGGTCGTACAACTCAAAGCCCGGCAGGTACTTCGTCGCCGCTTCATCCCACTTGAGCTTACCTTCGTCCACGAGCATCGCGACCGAAGCGGCGGTGAACGCCTTCGAGGAGGAGCCGATGGCGAACAGCGTGCGCTCGCTCGTCGGCGTGAGGTCGCCGAGCTTTCTCACACCGTAGCCTTTCGCCAAAACGGTCCGATCATCTTTAACGATGGCGATGGCCACGCCCGGCACTTCCCAATCGCGCAGTGCTCGGTTCACGTAATCGTCAAGTCCGCCGAGCGGCGCTTCCTGCGCGCTGGCGAATGGAGAGATGACCAACACGAAAAGCAGAAGCGGAATTAAGCGAACTTGTAGTCGTCGCATCATCGCAGAAGAGTTCTTTCTTTGAAAATAGGGTAGGGCTTTCATGGAATAGAATGGGTATGTACCGCAAATGCTGCAAAATGTCAATAGTGCGACAGATGCTGCATATCCTCTTGCCTCCCGCGCTGCGATTTGCTATCTTCGCCCGCCATGCAATCTCCTCCCCAAGTCGTGAACGATCCAGCGTGCGCTGTTTCCGACCAACTCCGCGTCGAAAGAATTGCCATCCACCTCGTGCGTCTGCCGCTCAAC
>JACDEG010000417.1 GCA_013816505.1 Pyrinomonadaceae bacterium
GCAGAATTTAGCTGCGGCGGAAGCGAGCCTCGCGCAGGCGCGCCAGGCCGTCGTCACTGCCCAGACCAACGTCGACCGCGAACAGGTCAACGTTAATACCTCGGCGCGCGAGTTGAAGCGCACCACCGAGTTGGTCGAGTCCGGCGTCGCGTCGCGCTCCGAGTACGACGCCGCGCGCGACCGCGTGGAGACGGCACAGGTCGCTTTGCGCACCGCCCAAGCGCAGTTTGAGGCGCAGAAGATCGGCATCGAAGAGGCCAAGGCGCGCGTCAACCAACAGCGCGTCTCGATTAACGACGCGCGCATCGGCGTTAACCGCGCGCGGCAGGGCGTCTCGACCAGCGAGGCGCGCGCCAATCAGCAGCAGGCGATCTTGCGCGGCGACGCGAGCCAGCGCTCGAAGGCGACTCAAATCTCGCCGCTGACCGGCGTCATCGCCGACATCCCGGCGAAGAAGGGGCAGTTCGCGCTCGCCAACTTTTCGACCACGCCGCTGATGACCATCGCCGACATGTCCACGATCAATGTCGAGGTTAACGTCGACGAAACGGAGATCGATGAAGTGACGGTCGGCCAGCCGGTCAAAGTCAAAGTGGACGCGCTCGGCGAGAAAGAGATCGTGGGCGTCGTCAAACAGAAGAACCCGCTCGCCGTCGGCAAGTCCGACACCCAGGGCGGGGGCATCTCTAACCGCGTCAACGTGCAAGAGGCCAAGGAGTTCAAAGTCGTGGTCGAGTTGCGCGAGATGACCGACGAGATGCGCAACGCGCTGAAGCCGGGCATGACGGCGACCGCGACGATCACGACGAAGGTTAAGAACAACGTGGTCGCCGTGCCGCTCCAGGCGATTGTCGAGAAGGCGCCGACCCCGGCGGCATCTCCTGGAGCGTCGCCGAGCACGCCGACCCCGACGCCCGGCGGAGAGAAGCCCAAAGATGCTAAGGGCGTCTACATCCTCGACGGCAACAAAGCGAAGTTCGTCGAAGTGACGACGGGCATCACCGGCGAGTCCGACATTGAAATACTCAACGGCCTGCCGCAGAACGCTCAAGTCATCACCGGGCCGAGCCGCATTCTGAGGACTCTGAAAGATGGCACCGTCGTGAAGAAGCAGGAGAAGAAGCCGGGTGTGCCCGACAAACCGGAGGGGAGCAAATAATGGCCGAGGCGACACTGACACTTAACCCATCCGCAACCGACATCCTCGATCACGGCGAGTTGCTCGCGCGCGATGCCGTCCCGGCGGCTCTAATTTCGATGCGCAACATCTGGAAAACCTACCAGATGGGCGAGGAAGAATTGCACGCGCTGCGTGGCGTCTCGTTCGACGTGCAGCGCGGCGAATACGTGGCGATCATCGGCCCGTCCGGCTCCGGCAAATCGACGCTGATGAATCTGATCGGCTGTCTCGACACGCCGTCACAGGGACACTACTGGATTAACGGCAAGCTCGCCTCTGACATGAATGACGACGAACTGGCGCGCATCCGTAACAAAGAGATCGGCTTCGTCTTCCAGACCTTCAATCTGCTCGCCCGCGCGACGGCGCTGCACAACGTTGAGTTGCCGCTGATCTACGCCGGCATCGGCGCGACGGAGCGCCACGAGACGGCGAAGCGCTCGCTCGCGTCGGTTGAACTCGCCGACCGCATGATGCACAAGCCGAACGAACTGTCCGGCGGCCAGCGCCAGCGCGTCGCGATTGCCCGCGCGCTCGTCAATCATCCGTCGCTGCTGCTCGCCGACGAGCCGACCGGCGCGCTCGACTCTAAGACGAGCTTCGAGATCATGAACCTCTTTGAGCGACTGCACGCCGAGGGCAACACAATCATCGTCGTCACCCACGAGCACGACATCGCCGAGCGCGCACACCGCGTCATCTCGATCCGCGATGGCAAGATTGATAAGGACGACCGCATCAGGTAACGCGACGTAATCGGCAATAACAAATGAGAAAGGGCGCGGCGAGCATTCACCCTCGCCGCGCCCCTTCTTTATTTCGTCCTTCCTGGCAAGCGGTGAAACGGCTCTTGTGCATCTCGTCACGGCTTCACTGAAACTTCGACACCTTTCGGCACGGCTTCATAAAGCTCCTTCATCTCTTCGTCGTCGAGCGCGATGCAGCCGAGCGTCCAATCGCTCATCGAGCCGTGCCCGTGAATGTAGATCAATCCGCCGAGCGACGTGTTTTGCGGCGGTCCGATCTTTTGCTGAAGCGCGCGCGTAATCTGGTCATGCTGCTCTTTGGTGATCAGCCCATCGCGCAAGCCCCGCGCGGCGTGGGTGTCAGTCGGGTAGCTCAGTCCGAGCGAAAGATAGTAGTTGCTCTTCGGGTTTTTGACGTAGACATAAAAGCTACCTTCCGGCGTCCGCCCGTCACCTTCTTTCATCTTGTCGCCCGCCGGGTCGAAGCCGAGGCCGATGCGGTAGGTGCGGACGATGCGTCCATCTGAGTACAAATCTAACGTGCGTCTGCTTTTGGTGACGACGATGCGCGGCTCGACGAGCGGGAGTTTGAGCGGCGGACGGCGCAGCGCCACGGTGTCGCGCGTACGTTGAGGACTTTTCAGCACCGCCCAGACGCGCGTTAAGAGGCCGACGGGCGAGGCGACGCCGACGGGCCGCCCGCGCAACGCGAAGGCCGCGCACGCCCCGCAGGCCAGCGCAGCAACAAGCATCAGAAGTGCCATGTTCCTTTTCATACCTTCACGCGCGGCGTAAAGTTGTCGCACCTCACGCCCGGCACAAAAGTGTGTTTGTCGTTCTACAGAGACGGCGTCGGCTGCGGAAGTGTGAACCGCGCTGAATGTGCCACACACAAACAAATGTAGCAATCGAAACGTAATACAACACGGTCACTCATACGACAACAGAACGTTCAGGCTCTGACCATTAGATGCTCGCCGAAGAAGAGATTAAAGTTAAGAAACGAGTAAAATCGGACGCCTCTGCGCCGACCGGCACTTTGCCGCGCATTCACGTCAGCAGTCGTTTTTTCCTCCACACCCTTTGGGAATCGTTCCGCATCGCTGTCGCTTCCCTGCGCGCCAACAAACTGCGCACCGGATTGACGCTGATTGGCGTCATCGTCGGGGTCGCGGCGGTAATCGCGGTGGTGACGATTATCAAGGGTCTGGATCAAACCGTTGCCTCGACTTTTTCTTCTCAAGGCGCGACGGTCTTCACCGTTTCAAAGCGCCCGCAGATCATCACCTCGCGCGAAGACTTCGTGCGCTTCAACAAACGCAAGGACGTGACGGAAGATGACGCCGAAGCAGTGTTCCGTTTATGCACCGCGTGCTGGCGCACCGGCATCTCCGGGAACACCGCCACCATCGTCAAACGCGGCGATCAGAAATCGGAGGGCGTGCGGGTGCGCGGCCTGACGCTTTCGATGTTCACTATCGAAGACCTGAACATCGAAGCCGGGCGGCAGTGGACGGAGACCGAGGGCGCGACGGGCCGTAACGTCTGCGTCGTCGGCTCGGACATCGTGACCAACCTGTTCGGCGGCGCAAGTCCTGAATCGGTCGTCGGTCAAGAGGTGCGCGTCGAGGGGCGCGAGTTTCAGGTCGTCGGGGTCGCCGAGCGTCTGGGGAGTATCTTCGGTTTCTCGCGCGACAACGTGGTGATGATCCCATTCCCGACCTATAAAAAGATGCACGGCGCGCACGATTCTCTCGTCCTCTTCGTGCAGGTCGAGAGTGACCAGCGGATGACCGAAACGCAGGATCAAGTGCGGACGATCATGCGCAACCGGCGCGGCAAAACATTCACCGACGAAGACGACGGCTTCTCGCTCGAAACGCAGGACGTCTTCATCGACCTCTACGGCAAAGCGACGGCGAATATCTACATCGTGACCATCGGCGTCGCCGCCATCTCGCTCGTCGTCGGCGGCATCGTCGTGATGAACATCATGCTTGTCTCGGTGACCGAGCGCACCAAAGAGATCGGCATCCGCAAAGCGGTCGGCGCGAGCCGCCGCGACGTGCTGACACAGTTTCTGATTGAGGCCGTGGTGCTGACCGCCATTGGCGGCGCGCTCGGCGTTGCGTTCGGCTTCGGCCTCGCGTTCACGCTTTCGATGGTGCTCGGCTTCCCGCTACTCTTCAGTATCTGGTCGGCGGTGATGGGCGTCGGCGTCTCGTCCGCGGTCGGCATCGCCAGCGGCCTGTGGCCCGCGTGGAAGGCGGCGAGCCTGGATCCGATTGAAGCTCTTCGAGCAGAGTAGTTTTCAGTTTTGAGTTTTCAGCATGAACCAAGCACTGATTAAAACTCGTGTGCCCGAAGTTTTCATCGTTAATTCTCTGACGGAAAAATCAAAACATTCTGTCTGAAAACTCAAAACTCAAAACTGTCATGACTTTTGACGATATTAAAGAATCGGCGGCGATGGCGGTTAACACGGTGCGCGGGAACAAGCTGCGCTCGGCGCTGACGATTCTCGGCGTCGCTATCGGCGTCGTGACGCTGACGTTCATGGTGTCGATCATTCAGGGACTTAACAAAGCGTTCGCGGATCAGATCGAGTCGCTCGGCTCGAACACGGTGTTTGTGTCGAAGTTCGATCCGAGTTTCGGGCGCGAGCCGTCGGCGGAGGAACGTCAGCGCAAAGAATTAACGATTGAGGATGCCGACGCGATCCGCCGCGAGGCAACTTCACTGGTCGGTGTCTCGCCGGTGCGCCGGAAAATCTCGATCAATATCCGCTACGCCGACCGCGAATCGGAGACGCCGATTCTGTTCGGCGTCACGCCCCATTATGAGTTCACGCACTCGCAGTACATCGGGCGCGGGCGGTTCATCAGCGACGCCGACATGACAGCGCGCTCGAACGTCTGCGTGCTGGCGCTCGATGTGGTGCGCGCGCTCTTCCCGTATGAAGACCCGCTCGACAAGGAAGTGAAGATCGACGGGACGCCGTATCGCGTCGTCGGTGTGATGGAACCTCTGGGGAATTTCTTCGGCCAGTCGCGCGACAATTCGATCTTCATCCCGCTCACCTCGTTCGACAAATACTGGCGCGACCTGCCGATCCCGGAAGTCATCTTCTTCGCCATCGTGCGCCCGAAGTCGCGCGCCTTTGTGCCGGTGGCGGTTGACGAGATTACAGACATCCTGCGCCGTCGTCGCCGACTCGCGCCCGGCGTGCCGAACAACTTCGGCGTCTCGACGCAGGACTCGCTGCTCGATTTCTACAATCAACTGACGGGCGCGACGTGGCTGGTGCTGACCGCGATTTCGTTTGTCGCGCTGATGATCGGTGGCATCGGCGTGATGAATATCATGCTGGTATCGGTGACGGAGCGGACGCGCGAAATCGGTATCCGCAAAGCGGTCGGCGCGACGCGCGGAAATATCCTGTGGCAGTTTTTGATCGAAGCCGTCGTGCTGACCAGCATCGGCGGCATCTCCGGCCTCTTCGTCGGTGAGGTGGCGAGCCTGCTGATGAACAAGTACTCGCCGCTCCCCGCCTTCGTGCCGCTGTGGGCGATCCTCGTCGGCATAGGCATCTCGGCGAGCGTCGGCATCATCTTTGGACTATGGCCCGCGTGGAAGGCCGCCCGCCTCGACCCGATTGAGGCCCTGCGCTATGAATAGCAGGGGACGGGTGTCGGGGGCCAGGGGTCAGTAATAACGGATGTCAGGAGTTACAGGTTTTGCCCGACCCCTGGCC
>JACDEG010000418.1 GCA_013816505.1 Pyrinomonadaceae bacterium
CCCAAGATATGGGAGTCGCACTTAGGCGAGCGATGCTGCGAACCCATTGTTTTGGCCTGAAGAAGCCCATTGTTTTCTCAATGTTTAAACCTTTCCGCAACGGAGATTTGCAAATAAAAGTCGAAGCGGCGAAATTTTCCACTAAAGACCCACTCCGCCGACGGACTAATGTAGAGATGCTTCCCGACCACAGCGGGTTGTGCTGGTCGTGCGAAAATCAACATCGGGCGACAAAGGAAGCGTGATCGTGACCGATCTTGACAACCCTTGACTGACCTTTTGATGGCGTCAGGCAACGGCCTCACAACCGGGGCGCAGACGCCGCCTGCGACAGCCGCGAGGTGCGCGACGCGGGGGTGGCGGGAGCCGGCACTCGATCCTTAAGCGCGTGCCGGAAGACCTCGGTTACGTTGTCGACGAAAATGAATTGAATCTCGCCGAACAATTCTTTCGGCACGTCATCCATATCGCGCTGATTCAGCAACGGCAGAATGATTTTCGACACGCGCGCACGCCGCGCCGCCAGCACTTTCTCCTTGACGCCGCCGACCGGAAGGACGTTGCCGCGCAGCGTGATCTCGCCCGTCATCGCGACGTCTTTGCGCACTGGACGTTGCGCCAGCGTCGACACCATCGCGGTCGCAAGCGTGATTCCGGCCGACGGCCCGTCCTTCGGAATCGCTCCTTCAGGAATGTGAATGTGAAGGTCGTAGTTGCTGAAGTCATCTTCGTTGATGCCGAGGTCGCGGGCGCGCGACTTGGCATACGAAAAAGCGGCCTGCGCCGACTCGCGCATCACCTCGCCGAGTTGCCCGGTCAGGACGAGGGTGCCTTTCCCCTTCATCCGCAACGCCTCGATGAACAGCACGTCGCCGCCTGCCGCCGTCCACGCGAGACCGGTCGCCACCCCAATCTGATCTTTCTTCAAAATTTCATCCGGCATCACCTTTGGCGTGCCGAGGAACTCCCGCAGATTCCGCGGCGTGACGCTCACTATCTCGGTCTGACCCTCAGCGATGCGGCGGGCCACTTTGCGGCAGACCGTGCCGATCTCGCGCTCCAACTGCCTCAGCCCGGCCTCCTGTGTGTACTGCAAAATAATCGCGGCCAGCGCCGGCTTAGAGATTCGCAGGTGACGCGCCACGATGCCGTTCTCATCCATCTGCTTCGGCAGCAGGTGGCGACGCGCAATCTCCAACTTTTCCTCTTCGGTGTAACCGGCCAAGTGAATCACCTCCATCCGGTCGCGCAGCGCCGGCTGAACCGTGTCGAGCACGTTGGCGGTCGTCATGAACATCACGTTCGACAGGTCGAAGGTAACGCCAAGGTAGTTATCGCGAAAGCTGTTGTTCTGCTCCGGATCAAGCACTTCGAGCAGCGCCGACGAGGGGTCGCCGCGAAAGTCGGCGCCGACCTTGTCGATCTCGTCGAGCATAATCAGCGGGTTGTTCGTCCCGGCCTGCTGTAGTGCCTGCACGATGCGACCAGGCATCGCGCCGACGTAGGTGCGGCGGTGGCCGCGAATCTCTGCCTCGTCGTGCAGACCGCCGAGCGACAGACGGACGAAGCGCCGGTCTAGGGCGCGCGCAATCGAGCGGCCGAGGCTGGTCTTGCCGACGCCCGGCGGGCCGACAAGGCACATGATCGATCCCTTCGGCTTCTCCTTCAGCTTCCGCACTGCGAGGGCCTCGATGATGCGGTCCTTGACCTTCTCAAGACCGTAGTGATCCTCATTCAGAATGGTCTCGGCCTTCTTCAAATCGAGGTTGTCGCTTGACGACTTTGACCACGGAAGATCGGTCATGATCTCCATCCAGTTCCGAAGCGTCGCCGTCTCCGCCGCGTCCGGGTGCATGCGCTCGAGTTTCTTGAGCTGTCGCAGGGCATCCTCTTCAGCTTGCTTCGGCATCTTCGCCGCTTCGATCTTCTCGCGGAACTGCGCAATCTCTTCGGCCAACTCGTTGCCCTCGCCGAGTTCCGACTGAATTGCCTTCATCTGCTGGCGCAGGTAGAACTCGCGCTGCGAGCGGTCGATATCGGCGCGCGCCTGCGTGTTGATCTCCTGCTGGACGGTCAGGACTTCAATCTCTTTGTTGAGCAGTTCGTTGACGCGCCGCAGGCGCACGGTCGTGTCGGCGATGTCGAGCACCGACTGCGCGTCCTCGACTTTTAGTTCAAGGTTCGACGCGGCCAAATCGGCGAGCCGTCCGGCCTCGTCCAGGTTGGCGACAATCGCCATCACCTCCGGCGAAATGTTCTTGCCGAGGTTGGCCGCCTTCTCCATCGACGCGCGCACGTTGCGCACCAGCGCTTCGACTTCGAGCGAACGCTCCGGCGCCGTAACTTCATGCATCACGCTCAGCCGGGCGCGAAGAAAATCAGCGTCTTCGACCGACTCGACGCGAGCCCGTGACAATCCCTGCACCAAAATCCTGATGCGGCCATCGGGCAGCTTCAACATGCGCATGATGACCGCGACGGTGCCAACCTGATAGAGGTCGCCGCCGACCGGCTCCTCTTTGTCCAAGTCTCTCTGCGAGACGAGAAGGATCATCCGATTCTCGCCGAGCGCTTCGTCCACCGCGCGGATTGATTTCTCGCGCGACACGAAGAGCGGCACGATCATAAACGGATAGATGACAATATCGCGCAGCGGCAGCACCGGCAGCACCTCCGGGATGTGCATCTGCTGTTCATTAATTTCGGTGTTGGCGGTGTCCAGTTCTTCAGTCATGTTCGTGATCGCAGACATAAGCTTTTTGTTCCGGTGGTCAATTCTTAAATCAGAGAGTGAAATACGCAACCATTGGCAACCGTGTCGATGCGCTTCCGGCTGCCGACTGATTCTCTTTCGCCAATTATTTATCTTCTGTGATGGGGATTTTTAATTCAGCTCCGCGCCGCTCTTTCAGCTTCGGCAAGAGCACGGTGAGCACGCCGTTACGCAGTTCCGCAGTGGCCTCGTTGACCCGCACCGGCCAGCGCAGCGGCACGACGCGGCTGAACTGTCCGTAACTCCGCTCGGAGCATAAATGCACGATCCGACCGCGCGGCAGGCTCCTCACTTTTCGTCCGCTGATGCGTAGCTGCGTGCCGGTCAAAACGAGTTCGACCTGCTCGGCATGTACGCCCGGCAATTCGACGCGCACTGTCACCACCTCGGTTGATTCGCACAGATCGACCGGCGGCAGCCACGCGCCGGGGACGGGGACGCCGACATCTTCGGCGGCTGCCTGGAGCGCCGAAAAAAGCTGCCCGACGCGGTCTCGCAAACGCTCCAACTCGATACGCTCAAGCCCTGTGGCGTGGCTGACTGCTTTACTCATGGCTGGCTGCTCTACTCATTACTGAACACTGCTCCGTGATGAATGATGTGTCAACTGAAGCGGCGGTGACGAACGCTTCGTGAGCGGTCGTTATACACTCGCTTCCGCGTCACTGCTTTTTGGCCGCTGCGCCGCTCGTTGAGCGTGCGCGCACCAGCGTCTTCAACTCGTGCATGAACTCCGACACGTCCTCGAACTCAAGATAGACCGACGCGAAACGCACGTAGGCCACTTTGTCCAATTCCTTTAAGCGGCGCATGATCATCTCGCCGACCTTGCTGGTTGGACGCTCGCGCTCTGGCGATTCCTGGACATACTTCTCAATTGAGTTAACGATGCCTTCCAGTTTGGATGATGGGACCGGGCGCTTCTCGCACGCGCGCAGCAACCCCGCCATCACTTTGTTGCGGTCGAAAGGCTCGCGCCGCCCGTCCTTCTTGACCACCATGTATGGGATTTCGTCAATCCGCTCGTAAGACGTGAAACGCCGCTCGCACCTTAAACATTCACGGCGGCGGCGAATGGCGTCCCCCTCGCGCGATTCACGTGAGTCGACCACTTTGTCTTCGAGGTAACCGCAGAACGGGCATTTCATAAACCCACTCCAGCAACTAAAGATAGAAAATCTTTACCGGCATCAGAAAAGAGCTAACCACCCGGGCACATCAACTTTTATCAAATGCCGTGGCGCTCAACTCGGAGCCACAGGCCGACTGTCGGCCACCTCTTCCTGCACGGCGCTCTGGGAAGAAGCTAAACCGCGCAGACGGGCGACATTGATGTCGCTACGCAGGAAGTAGTAGAGCGCGAACACGAGTGCCGGTGAGAACATCACCAAATGCAAAACGATAGCGACCGCCGCGGCCCCTTCGATTGTGCTGACGGCGCCGATAAAGACCAGACCGGCGGCGGTCGCCAGGTGGTAAGTTCCGGCCGCGCCGCCGGGCGTCGGTACGAGCGACCCGACCAACGACCACCCCAGCACGAAAACTGTCTCGCTCAAGCCGACCGGCAAACCGAAGGCGCGGTAGACGAGCAGACTGGCCGCAATGATCGCCGCCCATAAAAGCGCGGTCCACCCGACCGTCGTCAACAACTCGCGCGCGCTCACCAACACGCCGAGCGCCTCCGCCAACTGCGTCAGCAATCCTGTCAGCAACCTTCCGGCGCGCCCGATGAGTGGAGGCTTGGAGTTGAACCACTTATTAAGCCGGAGAGTGATCCATGCGGCGTGTCGCCTTAAAATCAACAGTCCGCCGACACCCGTGATGGCAACCACCAACATGACCAGCCCCGCCTCGCGCACACGCGCGAAGCTCGCTGCTTCCCCACCAGGCACGCGAAAGAATAGCAGGTTCGCCGCAAACAGCAGGACGACGGCAACCATGTCGTAGATGCGCTCGACGGCAATCGTCACGAATGCCGCGCCGGGGCGCACCCGGCTGTCTCGTAGAGGGAGAAATGCCGGACGCACGACTTCACCCGTCCGTCCGATCAAGAAGACGGCCCCGAACCCGACCGTCGTCGCCGCAAACAACTCGCGCAAGCTGACGCCCGCCGGAATTAGCGGTAGGAGAAACGCGCGCCACCGCATCGCGCGCAAAAGGTAGGTCACGGCAACGATCACCGCCGCCAGAAGAATCAACCGCCAGTCGGACTGCCGCATCGCGCGCGACACGCCGTCCCAATCGAGGCCGCGTCCGAACCAGAACAGGATGGCTGCGGCCAGCAAACTGAGAGCGATGAATTTTAGATGTTTATGCAACTGTTGCCAGGCCCTTGAAGGCACGAGTATGGTCGCCAGCGACCGCCCGCTCCAGGCTCTGGTAATGCTTCAGGATTGAGCCCGCCGAGCCTCCACCACAATATATAGTATTGCTTACTTAAGCTACAATAGCTCCGGATGCCCACGCAAGGCAGGGACATTGGCCCACCACGAGGCTCGATTGTTCCCGGTCCGCGCTTCGGTTGATCCATACAATCTCAAAAGGAACTTTGGCCCTTCCCCACTCGTAATGCCCGGTTGACAGACGGGGACGACCACCCGCGAGGGCGCTTTTCACGGCAGCAGGAAAAGGAAGGGGCGTAAGGTGGGGGCGGCGAAAGCATTGACCATCAACGAAGGGTCGGAGCTAGTCAGAAGGTGTCGCGCGGGCGATGGCGCGGCGTGGGAAGAGATTGTCTTAACCTACACGCGCCGCATTTTTAATCTTGCGTATCGCTTCACCTCACGCACGGACTCCGCCGAAGATTTAACGCAAGAAGTGTTCATGCGCGTCTACCGCTCGCTCGACCAGTACGATCCGAAACAGGGCGACTTGCAAAACTGGCT
>JACDEG010000419.1 GCA_013816505.1 Pyrinomonadaceae bacterium
GCCCCGGCCACGACGCCACAGGCCCCGACGAGGGAACTCGAAGCGTTGCGAAGCAAAGCGAAAATTCTCGGACTCCTCTACGAGATGAGCCAGACGCTTAGTTCGGTCTTCAGCCTCGACGCGATTTTCGACAAGGCGACGGAGATAATCTTTCGCGCCACGCCGGCGGATCGGGTCGTCGCGCTACTCGCCGACGAGGGCGCGACGGCGGCAGTCGGCAGCGAGGAAGACGACGATCTGCGCGTGGTGTCAATGCGCGTGCGCGACGAGAAGCGCGAGTCTCAAGCGAAGCAGCAGACCATCGGTCGCACCATCACCCGCAAGGTGATGCGCGAGCGCGCCGCGTTGCTGTCGCAGGATGCCATCGCCGACCGCGAGTTCGCTAACGTTCAGTCCATCGTTTCGCAAGGCGTGCGCTCGACGATCTGCGCGCCACTACTGACCGAAACGAGAGTGCACGGTGTGTTCTACGCCGACCGCCTCGACGCCTTCACGACCTTCACGCGCGATGACCTGGAATTGGTCAGCGCGGTAGCGGCGCAGACGGCCGTCGCGGTCGAGAATGCGCGGGCGCACGAGCGTTTAGCGCGCGAAGAAGTGGCCCGCGCCAACTACGGGCGGTTCCTGCCGGAGTACGTCGTGCGACAAATCCTGGAGAACCCGGAGTCATTCCGGCTCGGCGGGGCGAACCAAGTCGTCACCGTGCTGTTCGCCGATATCCGCGGCTTCACGCGAATTTCCGAACACACGCCGCCGGAGAAGGTCGTGCAGTTGCTCAACCGTTACTTCTCGGCGATGTCGGACATCATCTTCGCGCATGGCGGAACGCTTGATAAGTACATCGGCGACGGGCTGATGGCGTTGTTCGGCGCGCCCACTGCGACGCCTGAGGATGCCTGCCACGCGGTCACCGCGGCGGTCGAGATGCAGCGTCGGATGCGGTTCATCAATGAAGAGTTATTGAAGGCCAATCTGAACGCGATCAGCATCGGCATCGGGCTGCACACCGGCGTCGCCACGGTCGGCTACATCGGCTCCGAGCGGCGCTCGGAATACACCGCGATTGGCGACACGGTTAACCTCGCGGCGAGGCTCGAAGCGAGCGCCGAGTCGGGACAAATTCTGTTAAGCGATGCGACGGTGCGGGCCGCCGAAAGCAGCCTCTGCCCATTCAGCCCGCGTCCCCCCGTGAGGGTCAAAAACCGCGCGCAGCCGGTGCCGATTTTTGAAGCGGAGTGGCGGCAGATTGACGGTGCGTGAGTTTATTTGAAAACACTTCCGCACCAGGCAAGGGGCCGTCGGCGGACGACGACAGTCGGGTGGGCAGTCTTAATCCGATAGAGCTCATCTCGTTTGCGCCCGAAATTCTTGATCGAATCAGGCAGACTCAAATTTATGGCATCAAGGTCATTCATGCGGAAAACACGCTCATTCATGAGTCTTAACGGGCTGCGCGATCTGGTGTCTGACTCGATGTCGATTGACATGGGGTCGGCGAGCACGATCATCGCCGTCCGCGGGCGCGGAATCGTGGTGGATGAGCCGTCAATCGTCGCGGTCAGTAAAGTGAGCGGCGAAATAGTCGCCATCGGCAAGGAGGCCGCCGCGATGCAGGGGCGCGAAGCGCGCGACGTGGCCCTGATCTCGCCACTGGTCGATGGCGTCGTCGCTGACTTCGAGCGGACGCAGATGATGCTCGACCACTTCGTGCGTAAGGCGCGCAGCGGCTTTTCACACTTCAGCCGCCGCGCCGTGATGAGCGTGCTCTCCGGTGTGACGCACGTCGAGCAGCGCGCGCTACTGAGCGCCGCCGAGCACGCGCACATCGGCCGCGTCTACATGGTCGAAGAGGGACTCGCGGCAGCCATCGGCGCTGGCGTCTCGGTTGATGATCGACACGCCTCGGCGGTCGTCGACATCGGCGGCGGAACGACCAACGTTGCCGTCGTTGCGCGCGGTTTAATCATCTTCGCGCACGCCGAGCGGCTCGGCAGCTCCGACATCGACGCTGCGATTATTGACCGTCTTCGCCGGCACCACGGCTTGATTATCGGCGCGCCCACCGCCGAGCGTTTGAAGATCGCGCTGGGGTCGGCCACCGAACCTGCCGAGCCGGCGCGGAAGATGACCGTCAAGGGGCGCGACGTGCAGACCGGAAGCCCCGGCGCGGTCGAAGTGACCCCCGGAGAAGTTTTCACCGTGACGCAGAACGTGGTGCGCAAAATTGCCGACGAGGTACGCATGGCGCTCGCCGAGTTGCAACCGGAAGTCGCCGCCGACATCTACGACCGCGGCATCATCCTGACCGGCGGCGGCGCGCTACTCGACGGCATGGTCGAGTACCTGCAGCGCGAAACAAAACTCTCCACGCGGCTGGCCGACGAGCCGCGCTACTCCATCGTCAACGGCCTGGCGCAATTGTTCGACGAGCCGCTGCTGCTGCGCCGCGTCACGCGCAATGAGCCGTCCCTACTGCTCGAAGCTGAGCCGAACGCTTTTGGCAGCTAACCGTGAGCGCCGCGGCGAACGACGGACGGTGAACGACGGGCGATCAGTCTCGACAGCGGGTCAGCGAACGATGTTTCGCGCCGCCAAGGTTCGACAAACCTCCCCGCAGTCGCCGCTCACCCGAAACTCCTTATTATGAAGTTCAGCGAGTTTTATAAAAAGCAGATTCAGGTCGCGCGCGTGTATGACATCCCGGTGCGAATTGACTACCGGTGGTTCGTCGTCTTCGCGGTGAGCGTGTGGGTCATCGCGGCCAGCATGAAAGAGGGGTGGGAGGCGGCGAACTTGAGCGAGATCAGCACGGGCACGGCGTGGACGGTCGGCGTCATCTCCACGGCAATCTTCTTTCTTTCAATCTTCGGCCACGAACTGGCCCACGCGCTCATCGCGCGCGCCGAAGGGATTGAGATCGAAGAGATCGTGCTCCATCCGTTCGGCGGCCTCGCACGTCTCCGGCGCGAGCCGGATAACCCGCGCGCCGAGTTCCGCATTGCCGTGGCCGGGCCGGCCGCCAGTTTCATCTTCGCGGTGCTGCTGCTCGGCGCGGCGATCCTTGTTGAGGCGGGCGGCTACCGGATGGCAGCGACGATTTTTCTGATGGTCGGCACCGGAAATCTGCTGTTGGCGGTCTTCAACCTGCTGCCCGGTTATCCGCTCGACGGCGGTCGCGTGCTGCGCGCATTCCTATGGCACAGGAGCGGTCGGCTCGGTGAAGCAACGCGCACCGCGGCACTCGGCGGGCAACTCATCTCATGGTCGTTGATCGTGATCGGTGTCTGCATGGCTTTCGTATGGCGGGCGCCGCTGGTGGGGTTATGGTCGGTGCTGATCGGCCTCTTTTTGTGGGACGCGGCGCGCGCCGTCTACCGTTCGGGCGGCGGCCAGGAGCCGACGGTGGCGGACGCGATGAGCGCGCCGGTCGCTGTCGAGCCGGAGACTTTAGTCAGCCACTTCATCGACCAAGTGCTGCCACTGCACCGGTTGGTCGCCATGCCGGTCGCGCACGCGCGGCGGCTGCACGGCATCCTGACGCTCGCCGATCTGAAGTCATTACCGCGCGAGCGTTGGCCGCGAACGCGCGTCGCAGACGTGATGCGTCCCGTCGGGCCGTCGCTGTTCGTGGCCCCTTCGACGCCGCTGGCGCAGGCCGAGAGGATGATGACGGAGAACGGCGCCGGGGCACTGGCCGTCATCGACAGCGCGGGCGACCTGATTGGGTTTATGCAGCGCGGGCGGGTTCGACGCCGAGTCGAAAAGTAATTATTCTCGGCCACTTCTTGAGAACTTTGTTGATCGTCTACTGCGAACATGGGCCGGTTGGAGACCGGGCGAGCATGCCGATTGCTTTAAGCCGCATCTTGCAGCATAATCGGCGCGAAGGCGTGTGAACTTATCCCGCCGGACGCGCCCGTCGCGCCCCGCGTCGAGAATGATGGGATGCGTGGCGAACCAAACGCTCTAGCGCGCAACGTTCGGTCGCATGCGGTGCCTCGCGTGAGTCGTTAAATGACACAGTTAAAAGCGAATTTCGAAGGGATCGCGGTGGGGGATGAGTCATCAAACATTCGTCGTTCGGCGCACATTTCGCGCCGGGCATTCGCCCAGGTGAGCCGTGCTTTCACTACTGCCGTACAGCAATGTTCTCGAACGACTCGGCGAGCCGCGCAACATCGCGGACGTCGCGCTGGTCTTCGTGATTGTGTACGGGGTGTTGAAGTTGGTGCGCGGCACACGCGCCGTGCCGATGGCAGCGGGCATCGCGGCAGTAGCGATGCTCTACTGGCTGGCCGTCAAGCAGGAACTGGCGACTCTTGAATTTATCCTGCGCGGTGCACTCCTCTACGTCGGCGTCGCAATCATCGTTCTTTTTCAGTCCGAAATCAGACAAGCGCTCATCTCTTTTGGGAATCGCGTCCGCATGCCGTTCTTGCTCCGCCACCGCGGGCAGTTCGGCGAGGGCGTCTACGACGAGATCGTTCTGGCCGCGACCACGCTGGCCTCGACCAAAACCGGCGCGCTGATCGTGATTGAGCGCACCGTCGGCTTAAAGAACGTCACTGACGGCGGCGTGCAACTCGACGCCAACCTCAGCTACGATCTGCTCGTCACAATCTTCAACCCGGCAACACCCCTGCACGATGGCGCGGTCGTCGTGCGCCATCACCGCGTCGCCGCCGCCGCTTGCTTCCTCCCACTCACTCTCAACCCGCTGCTCTCGAAAGACCTCGGAACGCGCCACCGTGCCGCTATCGGCATCACCGAAGACTCGGACGCCGTCGCCGTCGTCGTCTCCGAAGAGACGGGGCTGATTTCGTTCGTGCAGGCCGGTCAGATTAAGCGCGGACTCGACGCACCGAAACTGCGTGGCGCGATTCTCGGCGCGCTCGAAGCTTCAACGCGCACGCGCGCGCGGGATGGCAAGCTCGTCGATCCTGATGCAGAGGCCAAAGAGGCAGTTACGACCTGAAGCGGATGCATTGACAGAAGTGTTGGGAATGCCTTTTCGCGAAGAAGACAAGAATATAGCCAACGCCCGCCGCGTCGCGCAGCAGTGGCTGCACGCGTTCTTTTTGGAAGACTGGCTTCTGAAATTGCTGGCACTAGCCATCGCCTTCGGCCTCTGGTACGGCGTGACCAGTCAGCGCTCGCCCGCCACGTCTCGCATGCGCGGCGTGCAGCTTGATTTCCTGCTGGCGGAGGGTTTGGAAATCAGTAACGAGCCGCGCGATGAGATTGAAGTGACGTTGCGTGGCGACAGGCAGGCTCTCGAACAAGTCGCGGCGCGTAATCTGGTCGCGCGGGTTGATATTACGGGCCTTAAGGCGGGCGAGCGCGTGGCGCGAATAACCCCGCAGAGCGTGGCGATGGAGTTGCCCGACGGTGTGCAGATCGAAAAGCTCGAGCCCAATACCGTGCCAGTGCGACTCGAACGCAGCGTCGAGCGAGTCCTCGATGTCGAGGCACGATTCGAAGGCAATGTGCCCGACGGTTACGAGTTGCGCAACGTCCAGATCACGCCGTCCGCAGTCAGGGTACGTGGCCCGCAGAGCCACGTCGAAGCCATTCAAAAAGCTCACACCGAATCGATCCCACTTGAAGGGCAGACCGGGAATTTCACCGTGCCACAAAC
>JACDEG010000420.1 GCA_013816505.1 Pyrinomonadaceae bacterium
TCGTCGGTGTGAAGGCCCCGAAGTTGGAAGTGCCGGTGGAAGTCCCAACGCTCGGATTGATGTCCAGGGTCAGCGCGGGCGCACACCTCCCGACCGGACTAATAGATTGCCCTACATTTAAACGAGCACCTGTGAAGGTCAGCGTGTCAGCCTTCGCCATCGTTGCTGAACCGATACATAGAACGGCGAAAGTTAGAGAGGCGAGGACAAGTTTACTGAGATGGGGCATGTGTTTCTCCTTTTTGTGAGACGGCAGAGCGTCTGCGCGAGCGCGCCTGAAAGTAGTGGAAGAAGGAGGTTGGTCGGAAGAGAGAGGTGCTAGCAGACTCTAGAAGGCCAGCCTAGAACTTGTCTTGAGGTGCGCGACTATATGGTAGGTGCAGACGGTCAGTCAATGATTATGCAACGTCAGGAGAAGGTTAACTGTACTGAAGGTAGACAACGCTCAGCTAATTCGGGCGAAATTTGGGTAAGTTTCAATGCCTGTCAGAAACTTGGCATCAAGCCGACGTACCGCAAGTGGAATGGCAAGGGATCGCTTGTTTCGTTTGTCGTGTCGCTGAACCTTCACAGAACGACACTTGAATGAAAGTCAACGCGCGATGGTTGCCGACAAGTTGACAACGTTAAAGCACGGTCAGCGACCAGATGCATCAATTGATGCATCTGTTACCCAACCCGAAGCAGCAGAGATGCTAAATGTCTCTCGCCCTTCCGTGCAACGTGCGCGAAAGGTAAGAGAAAGTGGCGACAAGAAGCTAATCGCCGATGTGGTATCTGGCAAGGTAACGGTATCCGCCGCCGCTCAGTACGTCGCCGCCGTTACTCGGTATCCAGAACTAAAAAACATTTCACGTGAAAAAGTTGTCCTCAAGATTGCCCTGTGCTGAAGCGGGTATGTTGCCGGTTGCACTGAGGGCGGAAACGAGCGTACAGGGGCGGTGTGCAAGCGTGGCGGGCATCCCACCACACAGGAAAGGCGGGCCAGAAGTTCGCATCCCCTTTACTCATCCCCCGAAAAGTAAAGAGAAACCTTCCTGCCCGCCTTTTCTGCTATTGCTACCGGCAGCATACTCCTAAAAGCGTTATGCATTCCACCAAAGCCAAAGAGGCCAGCCCGAAAGCCAGCCTCTTAGCTTTTTATAGATCGATCTATAAAATCACCCGCGCTTACTTCTTCGCGTCTCGCCAGCGAAGTTTCCCCAACAGCTTTCGCGTGTCATCGTCGGCGCGCTCGGACTCCCGACTCTTTTGCTGTGGTATCTTTCTTCTGCATAGCATTTACCTTTCTTTGAAGGGTGGATGTTAGAGGGCTTACCTATCATTGGCGTGACAGGTAAGCCCTTTTTGTTTAGTGGCCGCGCCTTGCTGCCACATGAACGTGTAAAGCGAGTGCTGCTGCTGAGTGCTTACACGGCACTCGCGACGGGCAGTTGCAGTCCACAATCTTCTCGCCGCCTGCGCGGTAGCACAGCACCGTGTAGACGTTCCCGGTGCTGCCTGTCACTTGGTACTCACCAAATTCAATCATGCGGACTTTCGGGTGTAAGGCTTTGGCATTGTCGATGGCCTTTGCAAGCTGTTGTTTGTTTCTCAGGATGAACATTTGTTTGTCGCCTTTCGTGTTGAAGTCTCTAAGCTGAAAAGATGACAGCACGCTCTCAAGTATATGTCAATAGAATGCTCTCACTTTTTATTGAAAATTATTTAAGAGCGTGCTATAAAGTCGGCATGGACAGAGTGACTACCAATGAGGCGCTGGAGATTTTGCGCGGCAGGGGCATTAAGGTTTCCTACCCGACCGTCGCAAGGTGGGCGCAGACCGGAGCCTTCAAAGGGGCAGAGCGCGACGACACGCACCCGCGCGGGCCGCTCTGGTTAATCCCCCGTGCTTCTGTTCTGAAATTTGAGCCGCCCAAAACAGGCAGACCGCCTAAGCCAAAGTCAGATAAGGCGGGCGGTCAAGATGGACGCGCGATAGTTACGAAGAAGAAAGGCAAAGGCAAGTGAGCGCAAAATATATGCTGAGCGCGCGCCCGCCTTTCTCACCCGACTGGCGTAAGAGTTATCACCCGACGCTCGCCTTGTCGCTTGGCGCGGCGTGGCGCAAGTTCAATCGGGAGTGGTCGGTTGACAGCATCACGAACGGAACAAGCGTCGTTATCAACACTGAGGAGCTGATGCAGGCTTTCACCCGGATGGACGAGCTTAAGCGCGAAACGCCGAAGCGCCCTCTGAATGAGGTGTCGGAGCAGGTCATCTGGGGAATGGAGAAAGATGACAGCAAGTAAAAAAGAGCGGGAGCGCTTGAAGGAAGCGATGCGAAAAAGTCTCACTGCCTCGCCGAAGCACCAGCGGGAGCTCGCCGAGTTCCTTGAAAGTCAGCTCGGCGCCGAAGAGCAAAAGCCCGCACAATCGAACAGTAAGAAGAGGGGGAAGAAATAGTGGCGCGGCAAGCTAAAACCGTCGAACGCCTCCAAGTGGCGATTGAAGTGCTTTCCGAGCACCACCCTATGACCGTTCGTCAGGTTTACTACCAACTCGTTTCCAGACAATCATAAAAAACGAGCGGACGCAGTATCAGGCCATCTCCAATCTACTTGTTGACGCCCGCAAGAACGGCGAAATTCCTTGGGAGTGGATCGAAGATAGACTGCGCCGCCCGCGCACGGTCAGCATGTGGTCTGACTTATCTGATTTTGCGAAGACGGCAGAGCGTGCATACCGTCGAGATGTATGGACGACACAGCCGGAGTACGTTGAAGTTTGGCTGGAGAAGGACGCGCTATCCGGCATCTTCGAGGACGTGCTTTCAAAGTACGGAGTGACGCTTAACGTCGGCAGGGGATTCGACGGGTGGGACTCCATACACAACGCGGGTGATCGCTACAGGGAGAATGGCGGCGTGACCATCCTCTACTTTGGCGACTTTGATCCGAGCGGTGAGGACATGGTGCGCTCGCTGCGTGAACGAATCGGCGAGTACATTGAAATAACGGATGATCCCTTCGACTTCAGCGGTGATGTGAATGTGGAAATCGTCAAATGTGCTCTTACAATGAGCGACATCAAACGCTACCAACTACCACCCGACTTTGCCAAGAAAACAGACACCCGTGCAGCTAAGTTTATCGCTCGCCACGGCGATGTCAGCGTCGAACTTGATGCGCTTCCGGCTGACGTGCTGCGAAACAGGTTAATAACCGAAGTTGAAAGCCGGATGGATTTGAAGGCGCTCGCACAAGTTAGCGCGCAGGAAGCCTCTGAGCGAGAGCGGCTGGTTAAGTTGCTTTCAGCGGCTTAAGGGGGAGTAGGTGCCAGCACTTCAAAACTTGGTAAAACTTGGTATCCAAGAGCGAAATGCGGCGAGGCGTTCGAGTGGATAGATGCCAACACTTTATACAGCGTTAAAAAAGTGCGGTCAACCGCACTTTCTAAACAGTCCTTTAACATTCGAGCGTTACGTTGCCGCCCTCGCCGCAGATGATTTTCATCATGTAGCGGGTTACCAACTCTATGAATAGCCAATATGACTACGACATCATCACGGAAAAACTCAATCCGCCAATAGGCGGAACGCACAACTACGCAGCCAAACTCAATGGTTTTGTAAAGCGAATCGGCCCCGGCAAAACTGAACCGGTGAAGCACCAGCTTGGGGAGCGATGGGGCACGACTAAACAAGAAGCCTACGCAAGGATGCAACAAGCAGTTGAAGAGTGGATAGCTAATAACTAACCCGGCTTTCGGGTAAACAGGTGTCAGCCAAAACGGTGCGCGCGCACCGTTTTGATAGAACCCGTGATGCGGAGGGGCTTTCGGGTGAACAAGTATCAGCACGGTTGAGTGGCGTTTGAAAACTGAAAAACTGAAAGATTAATCAATGTGCGGCGAGGCGTTCGAGTGGGCCGACAAGTTCATCATGCGCCACGGACAAACGCACCACAGGGGGAGCAAACGCAGGCAATCGCGGTTCTACAAGCAAGAAGGGGCGGGAAGAAGTGACCGAACGCAAGGAGTTACAAGATAAGGTACTGACGTGCGCTGACTGTGGCAAAGAGTTCACGTGGGAGGCCACCGAGCAACACTTCTCCCGCGCAAAGGGCTTCATGAGCGAGCCGAGTCATTGTCGAGAATGCCGACAGGCCATCCATCTACGCCGCGCCATGCGGGCCGCAAGAAAGGGCGGGAAGAAGTGAGCGTCGGGGAAGAGGAGTTGATACCAGAGGATGAGGCAGCCAGATACTTGGATATTTCAATGGCGCGCTTAAGAGAGCTCGTCGTACAAGGGGAACTACGGATGGTGCTGGTGAAAGGGCCAAACGGGGAAGAGGCGATGTACTTAAGGAGTCAAGTGTTAAGACTCAAAGAAATACTGACCGCCGATGACAAGGAATTAGAAGTAGACGAGTGGCCTGACATAATTAGCGGGTAGGAAGAGAGGGAAGCAATGATTGAAGACAAAGCAACGGAGAAGCTAAAGAAGCGCGCACAGGATGCGGGCCTGATCGTTAACGCCAGCGCAGGCGAGAACGAAAGCACAATCGAATCACAGACAAAGACCACGCGCGAGCTTCCCGAAGGCTTCAAACAAGCCGCCGACGTAGAGATGGCAGGCGAGGATGAAGGCAGCAGGAAGTGAGCGATTTTCACCGGCGGGGTCTCCGGGTCTACGTCAACACAGTCGGCGCGGACACGTCCACAACGCACGGCGTGTTCTACAGCCGGCGCAGGGAGGGGCCTTTCTATCGCTGGCATTATGAGGCAGAGAATGACCGGTGGTGCAGCTTGCGTGTTCACCTCGTCGCGAAGCCCAGATCATTCCGCATGGCGCAGGGGCGTGTGCCGCCCGCGCTCCGGACGCAGCTATTAGAACACTATGAGGATTAGAGAGGTGGCAAGCGATGAGCACCAACAAGCAAAGAGAGGCGGGCAAGCGAGCCTTCCCGAAGGACGCCGAGCCTTCACCGCAACACGTCCGCCCGCATCTCGTGCTCGTGCCATCGCCAGTCTCTGACCACCCGGCACCGAAGGTCGAGCCGTCGCCGGAAGTCAAAGAGATGCTGCGCGAGATGACCCAGAAGCGCCGGGCTGTGAAGGAAAGTGACCCGCCGGACGCGGCATGAGAACCCCGACACCGAAACGCGACAAACCCCGTCCAACCACGACACACGAGGAAACATTGGAGCTTTTAATGCCGACGACCCCGACAAACCGCGAAATGACGCCTTTTGTCGGAGTTTCAAACGACCATGAATAAACGCGAGGCATCGCAGTATTTAGGTAAGACCGAGCGCGCCGTTGAACGCTACACGCAGGCGGGCGAGTTGAGCGTCAAGTACAAGCCCGGTAAGACGCGCCCCATCGCCGATTATGACGAGACAGAGTTGCGCGAATTGAAGCACCGTCTTGCTAACCCTTCAGATGTTCGCCCGGCGGTAGTTTCGGAAACCCCGACGAAAGCCGAACATCCCCGAACATCCCCGACACAAGCCCTCCAGCGCGTCGGAAGCGTTGAAGGCATACAAGCACTCGGACAGGCGATTGCGGACGCGCTACGGGCCACGCAGGACGGCAGGAACGACACGCCACACGTCGAGGTGAAAGACAAGCTGACGCTCTCACTAACCG
>JACDEG010000421.1 GCA_013816505.1 Pyrinomonadaceae bacterium
ATGGATCGGCGTCTACCCGTCGCCATTCATTAAATACATTCAACAGCCGGTCGATGCGGTTGTGCGGCAGGTGCGCCCCGATTACCCGATGCCGGGACAGTCGCCGCGCAGGGTTGAGACGGCGGGGAACAAACAGAACACAGAACACAGAACACAGAAGTCAGAATGAAGACTTACCGGCGGCCTAATATGTGTTAGGTGATTTCGATAGGTATAACACATGAACGACAAAACCTATTTAGAGGAATTGCGTCAGCTTTTCCCTGTTACCGAGCATTGGGCTTATTTATACAATGGGGGCATACATCCCTGCCCACGCCCAGTGGGTGATGCGATGCGCGATTTTTTGGGTAATTGGGAAAAGGGCGGTAGGGATGTTTGGCCTCTCGCATATGAAGCTTTTGAAAAGCTCAAAGAGAAATTTGCAAGGCTAATTCATACGCAAGCCAGAAATATTGTAATCACCGAATCAACTA
Source organism: Pyrinomonadaceae bacterium (assembly GCA_013816505.1). Classification (GTDB taxonomy): domain Bacteria; phylum Acidobacteriota; class Blastocatellia; order Pyrinomonadales; family Pyrinomonadaceae; genus JACDEG01. The sequence goes on from JACDEG010000421.1 coordinate 477, forward strand.
CAGCCGGCATCAATCTGATCGCGCAGATAATCCGACCAAGCAAAGCTCAAAATGTAATAGTAACTGATCTTGAATTCATGAGCGACACGTACCCTTGGATAGTCTGCCATCCGGCGGAGGTTCGCTTTGCTACGAGTCAGAATGGAAGAGTTTCACTGAAGGACATAGTTGCTCTGACGGATGCGCAAACAGCAGCAATCAGCGTCTCCGCCGTTGCTGTAGGGAGCGGATTTCGTATGAATCTGCTGGAACTAGGAAACTTCGCCAAAGATAAAAAGGTGCCTTTGATAGTAGATGCGGCACAGGCGCTAGGGGTTATTGATGTTAATGTGAATAACCCGGAAATTGATTTCTTGGCTTGTACTGCAAGCAAGTGGCTGATGGGTCCAACTGGTGTCGGCTTTCTTTACATTGGTGAACACTACCTGAAAAGCCCTCCTCCTACAGTTGGCTGGCTGGCAGCCGCCAACCGCAATGATTGGGATTTACGTCATTGTCAGTTGTACGAAGACGCAAAACGTTTTCAGGGCGGCATGCCCAATTTGATTGGTGTTATTGGGGCACTGGCGGGAATCACTCTGCTGGAAGAGATTGGGCGTGATTTCATTGAGAGTCGGGTGCGCCATCTGACGAGTTATGCAATCGAAGCGTTGGAAAGAATTGGCGTTGACCTATGGACACCTCGTGAATACATCGAAAGGGCCGGCCTTGTTTTTTTCCGGGCTCCGCATCATCAAGAACTTCACGCTAAACTAAAAGCTGCCCGCATCTACTGTGGAAGTTTTCTAGACGGTATCCGTATAGATCCAAATTTCTATAACACCATCGAGGAAATTGACAGATTTCTTGACATTGTCAGAATACATATGGTCGAAACTAAAGGTATTTCGTAGATCAAGAACCTAATCCGCACCTAACGCCAATTGCAGCGGAGGCCGGCCAACGAATGCTTCGATTACTATCATTGTCTCAGGCCGGCCCCCCTGAATACTGCCGTTGGGCGGCTTGTACCTTGAATGAGTATGAACAACGAACAAACAGTTGAAATTGCTAAAGAGTAAGATTCTAGCCATGAGGTTTGAATGGGATGATTAGAAAGCTGCTCGCAATCTTGCCAAACACGGTGTCTCGTTCCAAGAAGCAGCAACCCTGTTTGGTGATCCGCTTTCTGATACGTTCGATGACCCAGATCATTCTGTAGAAGAGCATCGCTTTCTGATCATCGGCACGTCCCAGCAACGTCGAATGTTGATCGTTTCGCACACGGATGATGGAGAAGTCGTTCACATCATCAGCGCCCGCGAACCTATGCGCGGAGAAAGAAAGTCTTATGAAGAGAGTTGATGTAGAACAAGAAGACGAAATGCGTACTGAGTATGATCTCTCCGAGTTGAAGGGCAGAGTACGCGGCAAATACGTTGAGCGTTACCGAGCGGGCACTAACCTTGTGTTGCTCGACCCGGATGTTGCAGCAGCCTTTCCTAATGGTCAGGTAGTGAAGAAGCGTTGCGGCTGCTGATGAAGGTCGCGAAGACCCAAGTGTCCAGCGAAGGTTGAAGCCTTAAATCACATGCTATTTCAAGCCAACACGACTGAACTATTCAATGTGCGCGATTTGCAACTGATCGCGCCGGAGTTAATCCTGACCGTTTGCGCGTGCGTCGCGCTGGTGATGGAGGTCGTGCTGCCGTACCGCAAGAGTCGCGTGGTCGGCTACTTTGCGCTCGGCGGAATCGCGCTCGCCGCCGCCTCGCTGCTGGTGCTTGGTTGGCCGGCTCTGCAAGGTTCGGAGGAGGGCAGCGCGTTCGTCTTGAGCGGCTTCTACGACACGATCCGGGTTGACGGATTCGCTGTCGTCTTTAAGTTGATCTTCCTGGTCGCGGCGGCACTGACGGTGGCGATTTCACTGCGCTACCTCGACATCGAAGGCGAGCAACGCGGCGAGTATTACGCGCTGGTGTTGTTCGCGACCACGGGGATGATGTTCTTAGCTTCCGGGTACGATTTGATCGTGCTGTACATCAGCCTTGAATTGATGGCGCTGACGTTTTACGTGCTTGTCTCTTTCACCAAACGCGAGCGGCGGTCGAACGAGGCGGGGATGAAATACTTTCTGCTCGGCGCATTCTCGTCGGGGGTGCTGCTGTACGGTATGTCGCTATTGTTTGGGGTGGCCGGATCGACCAACCTCGGCGACATCGGGCGTAGCGTCGCCGAGGCTTATGGTGGGATGGCGGGAGGCGTGGCGTGGGCGGTTGATATACGTCCGCTGCTGTTGCTCGGCATGATCGCGCTCGCCGCCGGACTGCTCTTCAAAATCTCCGCCGTGCCGTTTCACATGTGGGCGCCGGACGCGTATCAAGGTGCGCCGACTTCGGTCACAGCCTTTCTTTCGACCGGCTCAAAGGCCGCGAGCTTCGCCCTCCTTGCGCGCATCTTTATGGAGGCGCTCGGAGCGATGAGCGCCGATTGGACGCCGCTCCTGGGTTTAATCGCGGCGCTCACGATCCTCGTCGGCAACTGGGCGGCGGTGACGCAAGTAAACTCGAAGCGTCTGCTTGCATACTCCTCAATCTCGAACGCCGGTTACTTACTGCTCGCGCTCGTCGCCGGCAACGCCTACGGTTACACGGGACTCGCGCTCTACCTCGTCGTCTACACCTTTATGAACATCGGCGCGTTCGGCGTCATCATCAGTTTGCGGCGGCGCGGGATTATTGGCGACGAGGTTGAGGACATGTTGGGGCTGGCGCAGAAGGCACCGGGGATGGCGCTGATGATGGCAATCTTCATGCTCAGCCTGGGCGGACTGCCACTGACCGGCGGCTTCATCGGCAAGTGGTTCCTGTTCGGCGGACTGGTGCAGCGCGGCGATGCCGAAGGGAAGGCGTGGTACTACTGGCTGGCGGCATGGGCTGCCATCAACACAGTCGTTTCGTTCTATTACTACGCGCGCTTCATCCGCGCGATGTACCTCGGCGAAGGCGCTGGCGACGCGCGCCCGCTGTCGCTCTCACCGGCGCTCAGGACGGCGCTGATCGTCTGTGTCATCGGCGTCGTCGCGAGCGGCGTCTATCCGCAACCATTCATCAAGATGGCGCAGATGCTGGTCTCGACGCTCAACGTCGGCGGCGTGGTCGCGTTGCGGTGAGGGCGTATCCGTGGAGTGACAAAGTTTCAACCAGAGCGCGCGCGAGGTTGAAGATGCAAAGGACGCTTGGAGGGAACACTTCTTTTCAGCGTCCTTTGCGCTTTGATGCGTTCTGATTTCAACGACCCGCGAAGACATTTCGCTTGAGCGTCGACCACATTGAGGCGGCCAACTGAAAAATGTTATGGTCGAACGCTGTTAGAGTTAGATCAACCGTCGGGTGTGCGCCTTTGTTACGCGGGCGCTGTCGTGTTCCGAATGCTCATCTTCTATTTACTCGCCGCGCTCGTCCTGTTGCAAAGCGGCCTTTCGCTGCGCGGCGGCGTGCGCTACCTCGCTTATGTGCGGCGCGAGATGAACGCGAAGAGGCCGTTCTTTATGCCGTTCGCGTCGGTGATCGTGCCGTGCCGCGGCCTCGATCAAGGGTTGCGGGTGAACGTCGAAGCGCTGTTTGCGCAACACTACCCAACTTATGAACTCATCTTCGTGGCGGACGGGGCCGACGACCCGGCGCTCGCGATTGTCGAAACAGTGCGGCGGGACTTTGCCGAGGCGAGCATCCCGCGCGTGCGCGTGGTAATCGCCGGGCAAGCTCACGACTCTGGGCAGAAGGTTCATAATTTGCGCGCCGCTGTGCGTGAGATTGACCCGGCGAGCGAGGTGCTCGTCTTCGTTGACACGGACGCGCGCCCGCGTGCCGACTGGCTGCGTTCGCTGGTCGCGCCACTCGCCGATGAGAACGTCGGAGCGACGACCGGCTATCGCTGGTTCATTTCCATCACCGGCGGATTCGCTTCACACCTTCGTTCAGTATGGAACGCTTCGATTGCATCCGCGCTCGGCGCAAACGGCGCGAGCAATTTCTGCTGGGGCGGCTCGACCGCCGTTATGCGCGCGACGTTCGAGAGGCTCGACGTGGCGGGGCAGTGGCGCGGCACAGTCTCCGACGACTTCACGCTGACTCGCACGCTGCAACGCGCCAAGCTTGCCATCTACTTCGTTCCGAATTGTCTGACCGCTACGTACGAAGACTGCACGTTCGCGCAACTCGTCGAATTTTCCACGCGGCAGATGAAGATCACGCGCGTCTACGCGCCGCACTTGTGGAAGATCGTGCTAGTCTCAAATCTTCTGTTCGTGCTTGTCTTCTTCGGTGGAGTCGCGCTCGTTGCGGCGCGCGCCACGCTCGGCCTGTCAGTTGAAATGCTGCTCGCCCTCGTCCTGTGGATTTACACGCTGGGAATGTGGAAGGCGTACCTTCGCCTGCGCGCGGTTGCATTGCCGCTGGCGTCGGCGCGCGCGAGTCTGAATCGCAGTCTTCTCCCGCACCTGTTCCTGTGGCCGCTAACGGCAGTGCTTTATCTTTATAACGCAGTCGCCGCAGGCTTCTCCCGACGCATCACGTGGCGCGGGATTACGTATGAATTGAAATCCCCGAACGAGACGATGATTGTTTCTGACGCGGCGGGTGGTGATTCTTCGGGGCCGGCCGTCGAGCTTAACAGCCACGGGCGCGCGGCACAGCCATAAGCTCAGTGCTTCAAAAAGCAACTCATCTTTCTCAACTGTTGCGCGTGAACCAGCGCAAGGTGTTACCAGAGAAAACAGTTTTGAAGGTAAGATAAGCAGCACCGAAATTCTTTCAGGAGTTAATGTGATGGCGCAGGAAATCGAAACCAAGTCGCAAGCGGCACCAGCCGTAACTTCAATGCCAATTTCGAAGATGACCTACACAGAGTTTCTCGACTGGCTGGATGAGGACGTGCGTGCCGAGTGGGTTGAAGGAGAGGTGATTATTATGAGTCCGGCATCGTTAAAGCATCAGTTGATAGTGAGTTTCTTATCTGCAATTCTTCAATGTTTTGTTGAAGCTAAGCAACTCGGACTAATTATTTGCGCACCGTTTCAGATGAAGACAGGGACAAGCCTTCCGGGCCGCGAGCCGGATTTAATCTTTGTGTCCCGCGAGCATCTTGACCGAATCAAGCA
>JACDEG010000038.1 GCA_013816505.1 Pyrinomonadaceae bacterium
CCGAGCGCGGTGTGAGCCTCGGCGAGCGTGTCGTCCAATTCGAGCGCCCGGTGTGCCGCAACGCGCGCCGCGGCGAGGCCTTCGGCAGGACTCATCACCCCGTAGATGGCGAGCCAACTGTAATACTCGGAGATGGCGGCGTGGGCAGCGGCGTAAGTCGGGTCGCATTCGACCGCGCGGCGGTAGCAGTCGATAGCTTTGGCGAAGCCTTCTTCGGTCAGCTTGTTCCAGTGGTGACGCCCGTGGATGTAAGCCTCGAACGCTTCCGCATTATTGGTCCCGATCTTCGCCAGTTGACGTTGTTCCTCACCCATTAGTTGCGAGATCAACACTCCGGCGATTTGTTCGGAGATCGAATCCTGAATGGCGAGGACGTCCGAAAACGGTTTGTCGAACTGGCCCGCCCAGATTGGCGTTCGGTCGCCGACCCGGACGAGTTGCACAGTGACTCGGACACTTCCGCCCGCCCGCTGGATACGACCGTCGAGCACGTGGCTGACGTTCAGCGCCTGACCCACCTCGAACGGGTCGCAGTCTTCCTGACAGAACCGCGCGACGGAACTGGTCGGGCGAACGCTGATACTGCGCACGTTGCTGAGGCGAGTAATCAGCGCGTCGGCCAAGCCGAGGCCGAGGAAGTCGTCATGCGTTTCATCCATCTCACTATCCGTCGTCGCGCCGGGCAACAGCTTGAAAGGAAGCACGGCGAGGGACTTGGCGCCGTTCGACTCGACAGCGTGCGACTTTATCGCCGCCGGTTGTGTCACACGAGGCGGGACGTGAAGTGGCGGGCGGGCCGAGATCGGGCGACCATCCAAATGGCACGCGATGTCTTCGCATAATCGTTCGACCGAAGAGTAGCGGCGGCGCAGGTCTTTGCTAAGCGCTTTCAGGATGATCTGATCGAGGTTGCCAGCGAGTTCGCGTCGCAGAATGTCGGACGTGCCACCGTGGTTCCGGCACAACATGTCGAGCGTCGTCGCTTCGCTGCCGGGGGCATCCGAAAGCAGTCCTTCGGGGTGGGTCAGGACTTCGCTCGGTCGCGCCGGCTCCTCCTCGCAGATGACGCGCGCAATCTCCTGCGACGTACGGCGCAGCAGACGGTATGGTCGGTGACCGGTGAGCAGTTCGTAGAGCAATATGCCGAGGCTGTAAACGTCGGAAGCGGGCGACGCCGGAAAGCCCCGTGCCTGTTCGGGCGAAGCGTATTCGGGCGTCATCAGTCTCATCGCGGTCGCGGTGGCGGCGATTGAGTTGGCGGCAAATTCCGGGTTGAGTATTTTGGCGATGCCGAAGTCCAGCAGTTTCAGCACACCGTCCGACGTGACGAGGATGTTGCCGGGCTTGATGTCGCGGTGAATGACGAGGTTGCGGTGTGCGTAAGAAACGGCGGTACAGGCTTGGCTGAAGAGGCGTAGGCGCGCGGTGGTCGTCAGTTTATGGTTGTCGCAATAATCGTAGAGTTGCAGGCCGTCGATGTATTCCATCACGAAGTAGGGCAGCCCGTCGTCACTCGTCCCGCCGTCCAAAATCCGCGCGATGTTCGGGTGGTCGAGCGAGGCCAGGATGCGTCGCTCTTCGCGGAAGCGGCGCACGATGAAATCCGTGTCCATGCCGCGCTTCACCAGCTTGATGGCGACGCGCTGACGGAATTCGCTGTCGTCGCGTTCGGCCAGATAGACCGCGCCCATCCCGCCCCGACCAATCTCGCGCATGATCCGGTACGCGCCGATGCGTCGCCCGATCATCGGATTGAAACTTTCGCCCCCGTCTGCCCCCGTCATCGGTGATTCCGCCGCCGCGACCAGATCGAATTCACCACGCGGCAGGGCCGGCGATTCAATGAAGTCGCCCGCTGCATCGAACTGCGCGACCAGAGCTTCGACCTCACGGCGGAGTTCATCATCGCCCACACAGGCTTCCGCGATAAACACCACGCGCTCGTCAGCCGGGAGATCGAGCGCGGGTTGAAAAATATCCTCAACCTGCTTCCAGCGTTCAGGGGACATACGAGATAAGGCAAAAGTGAAAAGGTAAAGAGTAAGGTTGAAAACCGGTGACGATGGTAGTTGTTGTTTACTCCTCGGACCGAAAACCTCCTCGCGTTGGCCGAAGTCAACCTCCACGACTTACTTGTCCGTAAAGCCACGCCTTCGCCATGCGCCATTCGCGGGCGATAGTCGGGGTGCTGACGCCGAGCACTTCGGCCGTCTCTTCTATCGACAGCCCGCCGAAAAAGCGCAGTTCGACAACGCGACTCTTTCGTTCGTCGACTTCCGCCAACTCTTTCAGTGCATCGTCGAGCGTGACAAGTTCGGCGGCGCGCTCGTTGGACACGTCAAAGTTTTCGTCGAGCGATAGCTTCTGAAACTCGCCGCCACGTTTCTCCGTCCCTGACTTGCGTGCATGGTCGACGAGTATCCGACGCATCATCTGCGCCGCGACGCCAACAAAGTGCGCGCGGTTCTGCCAGCGCACCTGTGTCTGGTCCACCAGGCGCAGGTAGGCTTCGTGGACGAGTGCCGTCGGTTGCAGTGTGTGGCCGGGACTCTCGCGCCGCAGGTACCCGGCCGCCAGCCGCCGCAACTCGTCATAGATGAGCGGTAAAAGCTGATCGAGAACGGCACGGTTGCCATCAGTTAGCTGTGCGAGCAGACGTGTTACTTCGTTTGGGGATGGGGCGGACATAAATAACTCGGACACTGAAAAAGGGTAAGTGCCGCGATGTGGACGAACAGATTATAAGGAATTGACTCAACCTCATCAATCAATAAATGTGATCCGAGAAGGTTTCCGTCATCGGCGGGCGCGTCATAAAGGGAAAAACATCGGCACCGCAATCAAGATGATCGCCATCAGGATGAGCGTCAGCGGCAAGCCCACTTTGACGAAATCGAGGAATCGATATTTACCAGGGCCGTAGACGAGGATGCAGGCCGGCTCGAACGGCGCGATGAACGAGACCGAAGCCGCCAGCATGATCGCGACGGCAAAGCTGCGCCCATTGACGCCAAGTCGCGCTGCCACCTCCATCGCCACCGGCAGCACGACGAGCGCCGCCGCCGCGTTCGACATCGGTTGCGTTAGCAGCATCGTGATGACGAAGAAGCCAGCCAGAATCGCGAGCACGCCGAAAGGCTGGAGATAGCCGACGATCAAGTTCGCGACCTGTGACGCTGCGCCGCTGTGTTGGCCGTCCATCGCCGTCCCAAACGCGGTCATGCCGCCGATCAGGATAATCAATCGCCAGTCGATGAACTCGTACGCTTCTTCAATTGTGACGCAGCGGAAGAGGATCGTCAGCACCGCCGCCGCCAGAAACGAGACGGAGAGCGGAAGCCACCCGAGCGAGCCGACGCCAATCGCCGAGACGAAGAACAACAGTGTGTAGATGCCTTGTTTCCTGCGGTGAAGCGCCGGGCTGAGCGCTTCGAGCATCCACAAGTCAGGCTCGCGCCGCAAACTGCTGATGCGGTCCGTGGTTCCCTGGACGAGTAGCAAGTCACCGAGACGCAGCCGGACGCGCCCGATCTTTTCGCGAATGGTTTCGCCCTTGCGATAGACGGCCAGTGTCGTCAGCCCGTAACGCTCGCGGAAGCCAGCTTCTTTCAGCGTGCGCCCGATCAGGTCAGAGCGCGGTGTGACGAGGACTTCGGCGATTTTGATGTCGTCGCTCTCAAGATCAGAGAGGCCGAGTTTCACGTCGGCGCGGATTTCGATTCCGGAGGTCTCTTTAACTTTAATCAACTCCGCGACGCGGCCTTCGACCAGTAGCACATCGCCCGACTCAATCGTCGTCCGGCGGTCGGGGATAAATCTTTTGTCGCCGCGAATCACTTCAAGCACGCGGAAATTCTTAGTCGTCAGTTCTGACGCGAAGACGTGTTGCCCGATCAATTCGGAATCCGGCATGACAATGATCTCGCTCAGATATTCGCGCATCGAGTATTCGTCAGTCAGGCTCTCGTCTCGGTGATCGGGCAGCAACCATTGTCCGACGAGCATCAGGTACGCGGCACCGACGACCAACAGCATCACACCGATGGGCGTCACCTCGAACATCGACAGCGGCTCCATCCCGGACCTCTCGATGAACCCGCTGACCGCGATGTTCGTCGAAGTCCCGATCAGCGTACATGTCCCGCCGAGGATCGAAGCGAACGCCACCGGCATCAACAGTTTCGACGCGCTGACGCCGGATCGCTTCGCCAATCCAATGACCGGCGGCACAAATATCGCCGTCGCGGTCGTGTTATTCATAAATGCTGAGACACCGCCGATCACCGCGAGCACAACCAGCAGCAGACGGTTCAGACTGCCGCCCGTAATGCTGTAGAGATGCGCACCGATAGCGTCCATAATTCCAGTGCGTTGCAGCGCGCCGCTGATGACGAAAATAGAGGCGAGGATGATCGTAATGTTGTTGCTAAACCCGGCGAAAGCTTCCGCCGTCGTCAGAATGCCGCTCGCGACGAGCGCGATCAAAAGCATTAATGTGATGATGTCGACCGAAATGCGCTCTAATGCAAAGAGCACGACGGCGACCGCGAGCAGTCCGAGGACGATGGCTGTCTCCATAGCTTTCTCGACTCTCCGCGCGGGGTGATAGCCGCGACCGATTAACGCTTCGTATTAAGGCCAGATTCTATGTTTGTTCGAGATGCGATGACACAAAAGGTATCTGAAACCCGGCACCCGTTCAAGCCACGCTTTCGCCGCGCAGCAAGGCTCCGCTCGCCGTCTTACCGCGTCGTCTGTCTCAATCTGGTATGTTCCGATTTAGAATAAGGCTCGATAATTTACAGAAAAGAGAGGCTGTGATGGTGACTCGAAGAACAAAGCGCGATGAGGAAGGGAATGGCGGCTTTTGTTATGACCCGGAAGAAGCAGTTAAATACCTCGCCTCCGTTGATGACACACTCGCCCGACTGCTGAATTATGTAGGGCCGTTCGCAATGGAAATCCGCCACCTGCATAACCCGTTCGAAGCGTTGGCGCGAAACATCGTCTTCCAGCAACTTCACGGCGCCGCCGCCGCCGCGATTCACGGGCGCGTCATCAAGCTCTTCGGGAAAAACAAGCTGCACCCGCAAGACATCCTCGGCGCGACAGACGAAGAGTTGCGAGGCGCGGGACTTTCGGGAGCGAAAACGGTCGCGCTCAAAGACCTAGCCGCCAAAACTCTGGATGGAACAGTCCCGACGCTCGCTCGTTTGAAGCAGATGAGCGATGAAGAGATTATCGAAAGACTGACACAGGTGCGCGGCATCGGTCGCTGGACGGTGGAGATGCTATTGATGTTCCGACTCGGCAGGCCCGACGTACTGCCTGTCGGCGACTATGCGGTGAGAAAAGGATTTGCCCTCATTTACGGTTTGGATGAGTCGCCCAAGCCGAAGTCAGTGACTGAGTACGGCGAATGTTGGCGGCCCTACAGATCAATCGCGAGTTGGTACATGTGGCGGGCAACCGAATTACCACCTGAAATTGTTGCGTCGTTGCGGCAGAGAGTGTAGTAGTGGCATAGCTTGTTCCTGCTCGAATCGACTGCCGTGACAGGGGTTCCAGTTTTGTGTGGTAAGGACCTCCGTTCTAACACAGAGGTCACAGGAGAGAGCACAGAGAGAAAGAATCAGTACGAGCGCGAAGATTCTTCGGCATCGGGGCTGAACGCGTGACATCCTCACAGAAGAACAAGAATGAGCTTCTCCAGCTTCAACGAGTGGGCGTAGAATGTCACACCACTGATGGCTGATCACGAGCATCCATCTTCCACCGACCGCGCCGCGTTCGAAGAACTGATCGCTCGTCTCAAGTACTGGTACGCCAGGTATCAAAAGCAGCGCGTGTGCAATCCAAGTCATCAGTTGGAGAGGGTCTCATGATGTGTCCTCCACATCGAGATTAACAGAGGACACATTAACCGACCTCGCAGAGAGCCGCGTCACACCGCGTTATTGAAGATAGCTTTGCTTCGTTAAGCGGCATTTCTGTAAACACACGTTGAAATCCGGGTCTGCCTTCGGTCCGTTTGGGCAGCAGTCGGGCTTGTTAATCCAACTACGAGCGTTGACTTCTGCCCGATTACTAAACAATCCCCGATACCCGACCCAAAGTCGAAACGACGTGAACGACGCCCGAAGCACACGAACAGAGTGGGTACTGACATCAGAGGCTTTCGAACGGTTTCTTTTCTGCCTCGATCCGGACGCCGCACACGCCGGTGAAAAATATGAATCCATCCGCCGAAAATTGGTGAAAATTTTCGACTGGCGCGGCGCACATTTTCCCGAAGAATGCGCCGACGAAACAATCAACCGCATCGTCCGCAAATTGGAATCCGGCGAGACGATTCGCGACATTCCCACTTACTGCCACGGCATCGCTCGGCTCGTCTTTCTTGAAACGCTCAAAAAACCTGACAACCGCCAGGTCAGTCTCGATGAATTGAGTTCCGTCGCCACGCCGCCCTTCCAAGAGGAAGACAGCGCGCAGCAGGAGTGTTTCGCGCAATGCCTAAGCGAGCTACCAATTGAGAGTCGTCAGTTGATCTTGCAGTATTACGAGGACGACCGGCGCGACAAGATCAATAACCGACAGGCGATGGCAGATCACCTTGGGATCCCGCTGAACGCATTGCGGAGTCGCGCTCAACGGATCAGAGATAAACTGGAGCAATGCATCACAAACTGTCTTGGCAAGCCTTTGTCGCCGGGGAGCAAAAAATAATCGATCCGACCGACATGGATTCGGCGGTTTTGTCAGTAGTAGTTGGAACGATGTCCAGAATTGTTCCACCCCTAGAAGAAATTCGAGACGACAATAAGAGATGAAACCCGAGATTCAGGAAAACCTGATGCACCGCTATCTGCTCGGCGATCTGCCCGAATCGGAAACCACCCGGCTGGAAGCGGAGTTCCTTACCGACGACGAGCGGTTCGAGCAGATGTGGGAGATCGAGAACAGGCTGGTTGATAGCTATGTTCGCGGCAGACTCTCGTCCGAAGATCGAGAAAGTTTAGAGCGCCATTACCTGGCGTCTCCGGTTCATCGTCGGCGTGTCGCCCTCGCCAGGAATCTGATCGAGCGGGCGGACGGGTCAAGCGCGAAAGCAATCGCGACCGAACCAAAGTATTCATGGTGGACGAGGCTGTCAGAAAAGTTGGAGATTTCACTCGCGCCGTGGCAGTTCGCTCTGACCGCCGCCATGTTGTTGCTCGCGGCAAGCAGCCTTTGGTTCTTCATTGACCGGACGCGTCTGCACCACGAACTCGCGCGGCTCAAAGCCGAAAGCGAAGCTCGGCAGAGCCGCGAACAGGCGATGGCCGACCTGATCGCCGCCGCACGAGGCCAGAGCGAAAAACTGATAATCGAACTTGAACGATTGCGCGCCGAGGGGAATGCCATCGCGCAACAGCCCACGCCTCCAGCGCCGGCGCAAGCTCCGCGCCCGAGTAGCTTCTCTTTCCTGCTTTCACCAATGCTGATGCGCAGCGGCGGCGATCCGCAAACATTGACAATCCCGCTCAAGACCGACTTGGTGCGTTTGCGGATGAAAGTGGAGGGGGAAGACGCGCGCCGTTTCCGAGTCAGCGTGCGCACGGTCGAAGGCCGACAAATCTGGAACCGACAAACAGTCAAACCTCGTATCGACGGCGCCAATGGCGCCGTCATCACAGTCCACATTCCCGCCGGCAAATTGATACTGGGCGATTACATCCTAACGCTTTCATCCGTCAAATCGACGGGCGATCCGGAAGAAGTCAATCGCTACTTTTTCAGAGTGATCAAGCGGTAGTCCTCCGCGGTCTCCACATTATTCCCGCGGGAATCCCCGGCGAGAGTTTCGTGGACGCAAAAAGGCAGTATCATCCCGGCGCATTTTTCGGCGGCGGAAGCTGGCAATTCACTCGGCCCGAAAGGAAAACAGAGATGACGAAGCTGATCCCTGCGAAGTTCCTCTCACCATATCCGCGTGTCGTTCGCCTCTGCATCCTGCTGTTAACTGCCACGCTCGCGTTCGGCCAGTGGCCCTCTTCCGCAAATTTAATCCGACGAGAAGCGATGCAACAGCCGCTTGATCTGCCATCTCTTTCGACCGGCGCGCCCATAGAACGCGAACTGTCCGGGGGCCAGACGCACATTTATCGAATCGCATTGAGCGCCGGGCAATTCGCTCTGGTGCAAGTCGAACAACGCGGCGTGGAGGTGGTGCTCACCGCGAACGGGCCGGACGGCAAGGAGTTCGCGCTCGTGGATTTGCGCATCGGCGGCAAAGGCGTGGAGCCGTTGACGATGGTCGCGGACGCAGCCGGCGAATACATCCTGAAAGTCATATCGAGAAATCCGAAAGCCGCCGCCGGGCGATACGAAGCGAAGGTCAGCGAACTGCGCCTCGCAACCGAGCAAGATCGTGCGCGCGTGAAAGCGCAATCGCTTTGTTACGAAGCAGGGTTGCTTAGTGTAAAAGAGGCTCCGGAAGCAAAGCGCAAGGCGGTCCAACTATACACAGAGGCATTGCTGCTCTGGCAGCAGATTCCGGAGCCGTTATGGGAAGCGGGGTTGTTGTGGCGTCTGGGGCGTCTTCACATTGACCTGACTGAATTCAGACAGGCGAAGGACTATTTCAGCCGCGGCGTCATTGCCAGGCGAGCGGTTGGTGATCGGCGCGGCGAGGCGTCCGCGCAGAACGGCGTGTGTGAAGCGCTGCATTATCTGGGCGATATGAAAGAGAAAGCCGAATGTCTTGACGCGTTGATTCCAATCTATCGCGAATTCGGCGACCGCCTGGAAGAAGCCAAAGTGCTGTCCAACATAGCCAACACGTTCAGAAGCATGGGCGATTATCAAGCGGCGTTGCAAGCGGCGCAGCAGGCGTTATTAATCTTCCAGGCGGAAAGCGACCGCGTCCAGGAATCGTTCGCCCTTAACACCCTCGGGCAAATTTACTGGTCGTTGAATGAGCACCAACTCGCACTCGATCATTACGAACGCGCGCTGGCGATCCGGCGCGAAGGGAAAGACAAGCGACTCTTGGGGATAACTCTCGGAGACATCGGCGAAATCTATTATGACCTGGGCGATTTCCTGCACGCACTCGATTACTTCAGTCAGGCGCTAGCGATCAGCGAAGAGATTGGCGACCGACGAACAAAGGCCATCCGGTTGCAAAACCTCGGCCTACTTTGGAAAAGGACCGGCGAAACGGCTAAAGCGCTCGCGGCGCAAACACAATCGCTGGCCCTGGCGCGCGCTGTCGGTGACCGTCAGGCGGAAGGTCGAACACTCCACGCGATAAGCGAACTGTATCTACTCCTGGGCGAAAAGGCGAAGGCGCGCGACGCTCTCACTCAGGCGCTGGAACTTGCGCGCGCCACCAGCGATCCGGTTGGTGAAGCCGCCGTCCTCAGAATGATGGGAACACTGGCGGCGGCCAGCGGTGATCGGCAACAAGCGATCACTCTTTTACAACAATCACTTTCGCTGGCCCGCGCGACGGGCGACCTGCAAGGCGAACGCGACGCGCTCGTCAACCTCGCGCAAACCGAGCGCGAACGAAACAACCTCAGCGAGGCGCGCGGTTATCATGAAAAAGCACTCGAGTTGACCGAATCGCTCCGCACCAAAATCCTCCACCAGGAATTACGCGCCAGCTATCTGGCCTCGCGGCAAGACGAATACGAACTCTATGCGGATCTGTTGATGCAGATGCACCAGCAGCAGCCGAACGCGGGACACTCCGCCGCCGCGTTCGAGATCAGCGAACGTGGTCGCGCCCGCAGCCTGCTGGAGACTCTCACAGAAGCGCGCGCCGACATTCGGCAGGGTGCTGACGCTGGTCTGCTCGCCGAAGAGCGCAAACTGAGCGACCGAATTCGTGTCAAAGAACAGCAGCGCACGAAATTGATCGGCAATCCCGTGGCGGCGAAACAAACAGCAGTTCTTGCCAAAGAGATCGGAAACCTGCTCAACGAGTATCAATCTCTACAAGGCCGCATACGCGCCGTCAGCCCGCGCTACGCGGCGTTGACGCAACCGCAACCGGTCACCGCTGCTGAGATTCAGACGCAGCACCTGGATGGTCACACTGTACTGCTTGAATTCGCGCTCGGAAGGAAGCATAGCTGGATGTGGGCTGTCACACCCAGTGCGGTGATGAGCTACGAGCTTCCTCCGCGTCAAGAAATTGAGACCGCTGCGCGAAAGTTTTACGGGTTGCTCACGGCTCGCCAACCCATGGATAATGAATCATCCAACCAATATGCAGCGCGGGTGGCCGAAGCCGACGCCAAATTTCAGACGGAAGCCTCTGCTCTCGGCCGCATGCTACTCGGACCAATCGCGTCCAGGCTCGGTCGCGAATGGAAAGGCAAACGATTGCTGATCGTCGCATCGGGCGCGCTCGCATATCTGCCGTTCGCCGCGTTGCCGCTCCCATCAAATAACAATCACTACCAGCCCTTGATCGTCGAACATGAAATCGTCAGCCTGCCATCGGCGTCGGTCTTGTCCGTGATCCGGCGCGAGACAGCCGGGCGCACTGCCGTCTCTAAAACTATCGCCGTTCTGGCCGATCCTGTGTTTGAGAGGAACGATCCGCGACTGTTGATGGCCGCGAAACGAAAAGCCGGAAATCAGGAGATCGCCGTCAACATCCGCTCGGCCGCCGAAACCCCGTCTTCCGAATCAGTCAGTTTGGACGATTCTCCCTTGATGCGTTCGGTCCGAAACATTAATCGCGGCACTCTTTCTCGCTTGCCGTTTTCGCGCGAAGAGGCCAATGAAATCGCTTCGCTCGCTCCCGCCAGATCGCTTCTGAAAGCGACCGATTTTCAAGCCAGCCGCGCGAAAGCAATGAGCGGCGAGTTGAGCAATTACCGCATCATCCATTTCGCCACGCATGGACTGCTCAACAGCGAACACCCCGAGCTGTCGGGGCTGGTGCTCTCGCTCGTTGACGAAAACGGCAAAGCGCAGGACGGCTTTCTGCGCATGCACGAAATCTATAACCTGCGCTTGCCGGCAGAGACGGTCGTACTCAGCGCCTGCCAGACTGCACTGGGCAAAGAGATCAAAGGCGAAGGGTTGGTGGGACTCACGCGCGGATTTATGTACGCCGGGGCGCAACGCGTCGTGGCAAGTCTGTGGCAAGTGGACGATCTGGCGACCGCCGACTTGATGAAGCGGTTCTATCGCGGGATGTTGAAAGACGGGATGCGACCGGCGGCAGCGTTGCGCGCCGCACAGCTTGAGATGGTAAAGCAGAAACGCTGGTCGGTGCCTTACTTCTGGGCCGCGTTCGTGATCCAAGGTGAGTGGAGATAATTAAGGGACAGGTCCCTTAAGCGGTTTGTAAAACGCCGCAGTATGCGGAAAATAGCGGAACACGCGGAAGAGAAACCGTTGGGAATCTCGGCGTGTTCCGTTCATTCCGTATGTTGCGGCGTTGTCTCTTTGCCCTCGGCCCTCACCAGTTTTTCCGCCTTGAAAATTTTTTCGACATGTTTTTTGTCCGGCCACCAGTAAATAGTGTCACAACCATTTTCGATTGAGGAGCGCATATGACCAAGATTGCCATCATCGGAGGAGGGCCCGGTGGACTGATGACCGCGTATCTGGTGGAACGTAAATACAAGAATTCCTGCCGGGCGACGCTCTTTGAAGCGACTGACAGGGTTGGCGGAAAGATCCTGACCAATAGGTTTGATTCGGTCCCGGTGATTTATGAAGCCGGAGTCGCCGAAGTGTATGACTATGAGAAGATCGGTCCC
The DNA here is from genome assembly GCA_013816505.1 of Pyrinomonadaceae bacterium. Taxonomy (GTDB): domain Bacteria; phylum Acidobacteriota; class Blastocatellia; order Pyrinomonadales; family Pyrinomonadaceae; genus JACDEG01. The sequence goes on from JACDEG010000038.1 coordinate 11,772, forward strand.
GACCCGCTGCGGCAACTGATCGGGGAACTAGGTCTGAAGACAACGCCCATTGATGGTCAGACAATCGTGCTGAATGGCAAATTGCTGCGGAACGAACACGAGATCGGAGAACATTGCGGCGAAGCCACACTGAGGGCGATTGAGGATTTCCGCAGGCTGGCGGCAGCGATGATGCCGATTGAGACGTGGTACGAAAGTTTATGGCAGGACGATAATGAGCACCCGTGGGCGCGACGCACCTGCGAAGAGATTCTGAGTGAGGTCGTCGATCCAACGGCGAGAAAGTTTCTGGAAGTTGCAGTCCACAGTGACCTGGCAACGGAACCGCATCTGACCAGCGGGCTGAACGGACTAAAGAATTTAGTGATGGACGTGCCCGGCTACGTCCGCCAGTGCTCGATTGATGGCGGCATGGAGATGCTTCCTAGGGCGTTGCAGCAGAACCTGATTCGTACCCGCTTGGAACTCAACGCTCCGGTCGTGCGGGTGGATAAGAATCGGAACGGAAGTTACCGCATCAGCTTCCGCCACGGCCGCGGAATTGAGCACGAGGATTTCGATGCGGTCGTCATCGCCCTACCGCATAACTGGCTGACTTCAATCGAATGGGGCAGCAAGCGGTTGCGCCGGGCGATGACCGAACACATCGCTTACTACGACCGGCCCGCACATTATCTGCGCATCTCAATCCTCTTCAGAAAGCCCTTCTGGCGCAGCCTTATCACTGACTCTTGGTTTATGCTCGACGCCTTTGGCGGCTGCTGTGTGTACGACGAAAGCGCGCGGCACGACGCGGGCGAATATGGTGTGCTGGGCTGGCTAGTGGCAGGCTCTGACGCTTTGTCGCTCGTCAACTTCGATGACCGGATGCTCATCAACCGCGCGATTGAATCGCTCCCCGATGAACTTTATGAGGAAGCGCGTGAACATTTCATCGAAGGCAAAGTGCATCGCTGGGCGGCGGCGGTGAATGCGCAGCCGGGCGGACTACCTGTGCGCGACACCAGATCGGCTCATTCGCCGGACACGGAAGAGCATCCGGGTATCTTCATCGTCGGCGATTATCTCTTCGATTCAACCCTCAACGGCGTCTTCGATTCGGCGAACTTCGCTACCGACCTACTGCATTCAATGCCGCTCCTCGCCGATGATTTAAAACCTGATCCCGGTAAAAAATCTGCGACATGTTTTCTCCATTCATACCAGTAGTGAGTGAACGCGCAGGCCGTAGCTGACGTTTTCGATTCTCTCACTATGAAATGAGATCACGCCGCCCGCCTGCTCTTAACTGAATTATAAAGGTGGTGTAATTCAGAAATTTTTTCAACACCACCCTCTTAACCACCAGGAGGATCATCTTGAAAAACATCAAGCGCATTCTTTCGGTCGTCGTCGCCATCTGCCTGTTCGTAGGCATCGCCTTGTTCTCAAGCATCTCCACTGCGAGCAAGGACGAGTTCACGCAGTGGAAGGTGAACATCCAGTTCGTCAGCGGGTCTAAGACCCGCACCGACGCCGAGGTCCAGGCCAAGATTGAGGAATGGGTCCGGGTCGCCGAACGGGTCTATCTGCGCAAACCAGCCTTGAAGATCACCTGGACGCTCGTGAAACAGGCGACTAAGGACGGCAAAGATCTATCGCAGATGATCTTTGATTCCAACGCCCAGTACGCAAGTTTCATGGACCGCAACTTCGACAACGTCGCGGTCACTAAAACCTCGGGGCACCTCACAGTGCTGATCACGGACAAGCTCTGCATTGGCTCGAAGAAAGACGCCAGCGGAAACACGGTGCCAACGTGCTGGGGCGGTTATGCCCACTTTCCACACTGGGTCAATCCGTTCAGTCGCAAACGCGGGATCACCATCTTGGCGGACAAGGACAAGTACACGTTTACGCATGAGCTGGGACACATCTTCGGCCTCAAACATACCTTCGAGCCCTACGTGGGGTTCAACCTGCAGTGTAATGACTCCTACAAACCCAAAGGCAAGCCGGCCGGGGAATGCAATTCGTGCCCAAACGGGAAGATCGTCTACGACTCGAATGGAGACCCAAGCCAATGCAACGGGCCGGCGAACATCATGGACTACTGCACCAGCGTAACCGGCAACGAGTTCTTCAATCCCTGCCAGGAGGAGCGCGCGGCCAATCAGCGGCAAATCTACATGACCGACTCTGGCGAGACCAACTACTTCAAGCTCAAGGGGCTCGCGGGTGAGGAGATCTGCACGAAGGACGGGGAGTGCGAGGAGGGGCGTTATTGCGGCAAAGGGCTTACCCACAACCAATGCCTCGAGCGTGAGCCGCTGGGCCAGGGGTGCACACGGGGGGGCGAATGCGATTCGGGTCGCTGCTACCTGTTCAAGTGCGCTGAGGCCGACGATTGCCAGGTCGACGACGATTGCGGTTCCAGCAAACTTTATTGCAATACCGGCGTCGCGGAACTGGGCCGCAACGTCTGCACGGCCAAACTGGTCGACGGCCAAGCGTGTACGAAGGACCAACAGTGCACTTCTGCCAAGTGCTCCGAATGGCGCCCGCAAGACGGACAGGCCTCTGGCGTCTGCTACACGCCGAGCTCGAAGGTGGGCGGCGAGCCGTGCCGCATCGACCTCGAATGCAAGGTCGGCAAGTGCAACTCGAACAAGACGTGTGTCTGCAAATCCGACGGGGACTGCAAGAGCGGCTACTGGTGTGATGGCGGCGTTGATCTCGCGGGCAACGTTTGCAAACGCAAGCTGGGCAAGGGCGAAAGCTGCGGTTTCGGCGTCAACATCGGCCACCGCTGTCTTTCGGGCAAGTGCAGCCTCCTCGGCAAGTGCACGTAGCCGGGTAGGAAGATCAGGGGGCGGACCACGGGTTCGATAACGTCAGAATGTGCTTGTGCGTCGTGTGCTGCGGCACCCCACACTGAATTTACGCCGCTTGCGCAAGAAGTAGCATCTTGCCACTGAAGTTACCTTGTGCGCCCCGCGTCTCATCTTAGTCGGATAGCCGCACACGTCGGACGAATTTTAGTACCTAAATGTGAGCAAAATGATGAGGCTTTATCGCATTAGCTGGCTATCGCTAATCGTGCATAAAAATTTGTATGGCACTCAAAAGCGCTCCCGAAGGATTGGATTTCACATGAAAAAATATTTGCCTTTTATATTCATCGCGATTGTTCTATGTGTCTCGCTGGAAGTGGTGGCGCTTCTAGTCAGGTCATCATCGCCGCCACCGCCAGCCGCCGATTCAAAGGCGGTTGCTTCTCAGGTCGCACCGGCGACACAGTCTTCTTCTGCGCCGCCCCCCCCATCCACAACGTCTTCAATCAACACTGCGGCTGCCAACGTCGCTACCGGCTCGGTTGCCTTAGAGGAGTTTGGTGATTTTCAGTGTCCGCCGTGCGCAGTGATTGATCCGGTATTGAAAAAAATCAAGGCCGACTATGGCAATCGTTTGCAGTTTACTTTTCGCCACTACCCGCTGATGCAGATGCACAAGCACGCGCTGGCGTCGTCGCGGGCAGCGGAAGCCGCCCGTGTGCAGGGACGCTTTTGGGAGATGCACGATCGGTTGTACAAAGAGCAAACGGCGTGGAGCAATGCCGCCGACGCTGTGCCGATCTTTACCGGCTACGCCCGCGGGCTCGGCATGGATGCCGAGCGGTTTAGGCGCGATATGGACAGCGCGGAAGTTAATCAACGCATCGCGCTTGATCTACAGCGCGCGCATTCCCTCAAGGTCACAGGAACTCCAACTTTGTTCATCAATAATCGCGAGGTGCCTTACGAACAAGTCACGGACGGCGGCTTGCGCCAAGCCATCAACGCCGCGCTTGGTGAAAAGCGTTAACACGTGCGTAGCCAATCTGCTGTGAACCACATTGAGGTACGACGACGCAGCCTGCAAGCAAACCGGTTGACGTTGCTCTATACGATTGTTGCGCTGCTGGCGCTAGTCGGTTTAGTTGATGCGCTGTACTTAACCGTTCAGCATTTAAAGGGCCGGAGCGCGCGATGCACGGTGGCTACCGGATGCTCTGAAGTCCTCGGCAGTGCCTATGCCAGCTTTAGCGGAATGCCTATCGCCGCCTTTGGCGCGCTCGCCTACTTCACAGTGTTCAGCCTTGCGACGCTGCTGGTTTTCGGTTACAGCGGAGTCCGAATAGCGTTAATGTTTGTTGTTGCTGCGATGTTTGCAACGACGTTATGGCTGCTGTATGTGCAGGCATTCGTGCTCCGCGCTTTCTGCGACTACTGCTTATTATCGGCAGCCTTTACGCTGACGTTAGCGACATTGATCGTCGTTGAACGTTTTGAGAGTAGAAGTAGAAAACAGTAGCCACTTCGCTTACGGTCTTAAAGTGAAGTGAGATTGATGGAATATAACAAGGACAAAGTGGACGAAGTGATCTTGGCGCTACTCTACCTGACGAGTTGGCAGACAAGCCCGTGAAGAGAGCGTGGAAGAGCCACGACTGGGCGGCGCTGGAACGGTCGCACGAGCGCGGGCTGATCTCAGATTCTACTTGCAAGATCACAACGATGCGCAAAAATCTGGATTCGCCCGCAATCGCGATTTAAAGCTGGCGTTCGGTTTCAATCTGAATGCTGCTCCTCTTCGATGAACCACAACCTTATCCTGGCAAAAAAATCTGCGACATGTTTTCTTCCTCGATACCAGTGGTAAGTGAATGCGCATTTGCCACTTCAGCCGTGAGGTGTTTAGCGCCTTGTTTGACCAGCATTACTTTTTAAGCACTACCAACATTGGATGAAAAGGAAAACAACCATGAATAACCGCATGTCTTGCGCAGTCTTGCTGCTGATCGTCGCGTTGGCGCCTGTGTCGGCGTCGGCAGATATTATCGACGTCTCCGATGTGGAGATCACCGCCTTCGCCAGCTTCCGCACACAACGTCAGCCGGAGACGAGCGCCTTCGATGCCAAGATCGCCACGCCCGACAGCGCGACCAGGGCGGAAGTTCTGATCCTTGCAGGGGGAATACCTTTCCCCAATCTGCCCACGAGCCAGACCCAGGCGTTCGCCTCCTCAGCCTCAGACGCTAAGGACTTTTTCGGCGTCGGCGTGAACGGATTCTTTTTTTCCAATTCGCTTCCCCCGAATGCCTTGCTGGCCTCGGGGACGTTCCTGCAAACCATCACCAACAATTCCTCAGTTGCCGTAGGCATGAGCGTGGACTTCTTCGTCCCAGCCCCGACCATACAGTTCTTCGGCGTGGGGAATAGTTTTCCTGCCGGCGCCGACCCGGCAAGAGATGCCACGGCTGCTGTTAGCATGCGAATGCTCAGCACACTCACCCGTCCCGACGGCAGTACGGTTGAGACCATCCACCTGGACTACGGTATGCAAACTTTCCGGGAGCCAGTAAGCGGAGTGCTTTTGGCACTCCCGTCGCGCGACGCTACGGGCCTCACGCGCTTTGAAGAGCCCGACGGCAGCTTCGGCTTTCAGTTGCCGGACTTGGAGAGAAACGATTTTAGTATCGGCGACATTGGCCCCGGCGATACCCTGACGTTTAGCTATGACTATTTCGCGCAGGCCAGCACAGGCTTCGGCGAAACAGGCATCTTCGCCGCCATCGGCGATCCTTTCAATCTCACGACAGGCGGCGGCCGCTTCAACATCCAAGTGGGAGACTCGCTACCACCGAGCGCTGTCCCTGAGCCAATGTCTATGCTCCTACTCGGAACGGGTTTGGCAGGGATCGGGGCCTTCCTCAGGAAGCGTCGAAACAAGAGGGCAGCGTAGAGGCGTTTGATGCCTCATTCATTAAACCACTCGAGAGCGCCTATCTTGCGGGTGGCTTATTTTACCCTCTACCTCATGTTACGCACTTTGCCCCGAAGGGACAGACAGAAGATAGCCAGTGGCTAACGACGAACGGCAGTAAGTCGCGCTGCCTCTGGTATGAATCCGAGGAAGGGATTCGCGCCCTGAAAGGCGCGCGGAGAAATGTGTTTGACCTCAAATTCTGTGTGCCTCTACAGGGCGCGGGCGGGTTATGGATGCTACTCGTCTGAGCAGAGAGCGGTGAACCTCAGCCGTCGTGTTCTTTTGCTGTGCTTTAGGGGCATTACCATGACGGCCCTTTGGAGAAGAGTGTATGACCAGAGTCGCAATCATCGGAGCCGGACCGGGCGGGCTGATGACCGCCTACCTGCTCGAACGTAAATACAAGAATTCATGTCAAACAACTCTGTTTGAAGCGACCGACCGGGTTGGCGGAAAAATTCTGACCCGCCGGTTCGATTGCGTCCCGGCGATTTATGAAGCCGGAGTCGCCGAAGTGTATGACTACGGGATGATCGGCCCCGACCCGTTACAGCAACTAATCGGGGAGTTGGGTCTGAAGACGACGCCGATTGATGGGCAGACTGTCGTGGTGGACGGCAAAGTGCTGCGGAACGAGCACGAGATCGCAGAGCATTGTGGCGAAGCCGCCCTCATGGCGGTCGAGGATTTCCGCCGGCGGGCCGCCGCGATGATGCCGATTGAGACGTGGCACGAGGGCTTCTGGCAGGACGATAACGAACACCCGTGGGCGCGACGCACCTGCGAAGAGATTTTGAATGAGGTCGCCGATCCCGCGGCCAGAAAGTTTTTGAAAGTTGCCGTTCACAGTGACCTGGCAACGGAACCGCATCTGACCAGCGGGCTGAACGGGCTGAAAAACTTCGTGATGGACGTGCCTGGCTACGTCCGCCAGTGCTCGATTGATGGCGGCATGGAGATGCTTCCCAGGGCTTTGCAGGAGAACCTGATTCGTACCCGCCTGGAACTCAACTCTCCCGTCGTGGGCGTGGAAAAGAATCGGAACGAGGGCTACCGCATCAGCTTCCGCCGCAATCGCAGAATCGAGCAGCAGGATTTTGACGCGATTTTCATTGCGCTGCCGCACAATTGGTTGAACTCAATCGAATGGGGCGGCGAGCGGTTGCGCCGGGCGATGACCGAGCACATCGCTTACTACGACCGGCCCGCCCATTACCTGCGCATCACGATACTTTTCAGAAAGCCTTTCTGGCAGAGCCTTATCACTGACTCTTGGTTCATGCTCGATGCCTTCGGCGGCTGCTGCGTGTACGACGAAAGCGCGCGGCACGACGTGGGCGAATATGGCGTGCTGGGCTGGCTGGTGGCAGGCTCTGACGCTCTGACACTCGTCAACCTCGATGACCGGACGCTCGTCAATCGCGCCATTGAATCGCTACCCGATGGACTTTACGAGGAAGCGCATGAACATTTCATCGAAGGCAAAGTGCATCGCTGGGCGGCGGCGGTGAATGCGTTGCCAGGCGGATGCCCCGTGCGCGACACCAGAGCGGCTCATCTGCCCGAAGCCAAGGAGCATCCGGGCATTTTCGTCGTCGGCGATTATCTCTTCGATTCAACCCTCAACGGCGTCTTCGATTCGGCGAACCTCGCCACCGACCTGCTGCATTCAATGCCTCTCCTTGTCGATGATTTACCACCTCATCCCAGTAAAAAATCTGCGACATGTTTTTCTCCCCAGCAACAGTAGTAGGTGAGCGCGTGGTCAGTAGCAGACTTATCATTTCCATACTCTCCTATGGAAATGAGATCACACTGGCCGTTCACTTTTAACTGAGGAGGCGAAGATCATGAACAACCATCTGTCGAAATTCCTTTTAACCATCGTGGCCGTCGTGCTGTGTGGAACTGACTCTACTTTCGCGCAGGCCTCGACTTGCAACCAGGTGCTGACGCCGGGCTGTCTCTACTTACCGTCAAACAAATTCGCTTTCCAGACGACGACGAGCCAGACAACTTACACCGACAACGCGGGAACGCTCCGCACCGTCAAGTTCGCGATTCGCAAACCGGCGGGTGCACCCGCGCCGATGCAGCACACACATCTTTGCCAAATCGGAGGAGTCGGACGCGGCGAACAAGTGGCTCGCCGGTGAGGGCCTAGACGTTAGGCACTTTACAACTAGAAGGAGAAAGAATCATGAGAACGCTGGCGAAATCGAGCATGCAGGTGCTTCACACTACCGCTCTGCTTGTGGCACTTTGCGCGGTAGCTTTCGGTCCGGCGCACGCAGGGCAGCTGAATGAAGGAATGACATCCATTAAAGCGTACCGAATCGAGTTCAACAATAGAATCATCGGAAGTGTGGTCGTCGTGGGATGTGACAACCTGAATCCCCCCCCGGGTTACACCGCAAGTCAAGAGTACTGGACCTGGAGACCCAGAGCCGCCTGGCGTGGAACGTTCACTCTCGTTCCCGTCAATACCGTGCCGGACTATTATTCATACAGTTGGGAGACGTTTCCTCACGAGCACTTTGACCTCTCGCGCATCGTGCCGATGCCATCGATCTCACCTGAGTCGGGCGACCGATTTTATCGGGTGCAAGTCCGAACCGAATCTCGTCGGGTCGATCAGGGCTGGATGTGGCTGATCAATGGAGCTGAACGCGTGCAGGAATGGTATGGACGAAATCTCACGACGGACCTCGTAGGAGACGGGACAGCGATTCGGTTTACGAGCGCTGAGCCGCCCGCGCCGGGCACGAGCGACGTGTACCTGCTTACCCATTAAAATGATCAGATCCCGTCAGCACACACGTCGGTAGACCTGTCCGACCCGCGGCCCGTGGCTTTTCTGGCTTTCTCGCCCCAACAACCGGGGAGAGCCTCAGCCACGTGCGTGTCTCAGGAACGAACCTATAAAACCTTTGTGGAAAGACAGAAATGGTAGTTCGGTAGCTTTAATTGTCCATAGAAGAGAAGGAAACAAAATGAGAACACTCACTATTGCATTGTCGCTGATTCTCTTTGGTTACCAAGCGTATATTCCAGACAAGAGAACAGTCCACTATCAACC
>JACDEG010000039.1 GCA_013816505.1 Pyrinomonadaceae bacterium
CCACCGGGCAGGTCGGACCGGGCACCAGCTACTTTGATACGTCGGCCTTCGCCACGCCCGCACCGAATCGCTACGGCACTGCCGGTCGCAACACGCTGCGTGGGCCGAACCTGATCAACTATGACTTTTCGATCTTCAAGAACTTCCGTTTAACTGAAACGAAGCGCCTCGAGTTTCGCACGGAGTTTTACAACCTGACGAACACGCCGCACTTTAATCAGCCGAACGGCAACTTTAATTCATCCAGCTTCGGCGCGATCACCACCGCTTTCGGTGAGCGCGAAGTCCAATTTGCGCTGAGATTCTTGTTCTAACCAAAGCCCCGCAGCCACAGTGGGAACCAGCGATGAACGGATTCCCTCTGTGGCTGCGACCCATCGGAAGCAAACGCTAGAATCAGCATGGAAAACGGTGCGCAGGGGCGTGACTTCGAGTCTGTGCTGAATCGAAGCTTGACGTTCGTCTGTGCTTACCACGAAGAACGCTTGGTGGCTTTCGTCAACCTGGCATGGGACGGTGGCTACCATGCGTTCATTCTGGAAACGACCGTGCATCCTGAGTTCCGGCGGCGTGGCATCGGTCGAGAGCTTGTCAGGCGGGTGGTGGCGGAAGCTGAGGGTCGTGGTGTTGAGTGGGTGCATGTGGATTACGACCCGCATCTGCAAAGCTTCTACGAGCGGTGTGGATTTGTCAGCACGCCAGCGGGACTCATACGATTGGAAGTCGACGAGGTATAACTAAGGCATGAATATACTTGGCTCACCTATACACAAATCAAACTATGAAACAAAGTATCGTGCACATTGCTTTAGTGGTAGAAGACTATGACGAAGCCATCAAATTTTATACAGAGAAATTAAATTTCACTCTCATAGAAGACACCGTTCAGAGCGAAACAAAGCGTTGGGTTTTAGTCGCGCCTAAGGGAGCGGAAGAATGTTGTTTATTGCTGGCGAAAGGCGTCGGCGAAGAACAAAGAAGCCGAATCGGAAACCAGACGGGCGGGCGAGTTTTTCTGTTCTTAAAAACCGACGACTTTTGGAGAGATTATAAAAACATGCAGGAGCATGGCATAAATTTTGTCAGAGAACCGAAAAACGAGGAATACGGAACGGTTGCCGTTTTCGAAGATTTATACGGCAATCTTTGGGATTTGTTTGAGTTCAAAAGTAGAACTGAGTGAAGTATATTATTGCCCAAAATAGCTTGCCGGTTAGCTCCATCCTTAGCTTGTCCATGCACAATTTGACTGCTTAACCTGTGCAGATTCCAAAGAACTTAAAAAAAACTGTCGAGCGTGTTCATGGCGAGTCGGGTCGGCAATGGCTCGTGACGTTGCCCGCTTTAATAAGCGAGTGTCGGGCTCGCTGGTCACTGGAATTGGATAAGCCGTTTGAGAACCTTTCGTACAATCTCGTCCTTCCCGGAAGAATGCCTGACGGCACAGAGATAGTTTTGAAGCTCGGTGTTCCATGCCGTGAATTACTTACAGAAGCAGCAGCCCTCAGCCTGTTTGCGGGGACAGGCGCAGTCAGTTTACTAGACGCGGACGCGCCTCGCGGCATCCTGCTGATGGAGCGTCTCACTCCGGGTACACCACTCTACAAACTGCAAGGGGACGCGGAAGCGACATATATCGCCGCCGCACTAATGCTCCGGTTGTGGCGCACGCCGCCGGCAGAGCATTCGTTCTCTTCTCTCGCGGTTTGGTTTCGTGCCTTCGAGCGGCTTCGGGAAAGATTCGACGGCGGCGGAGATTTCTTGCCTCTGGAACTCATCGCAAGAGCCGAGCGTACTTTTGCCGAACTGAATACATCGTCTGACGAAGAGGTGATTCTCCACGGCGATTTGCATCACGGAAATATTCTCTACTCGGCGAGCGATGGATGGGTTGCGATTGATCCGAAGGGAATTTGCGGCGACCCCGGATATGAAATCGGTTCGTTTATGCTGAATGGATTGCCGGTCGAAGCGTCGGACTCTGTGGCAAGAGAGATTCTCAGCAGGCGGCTTTCGATCTTTTCAGATGTATTACAGATCGGGCGGGAACGTCTCGCGGGATGGACATTTTGCCATGCGGTGCTGTCTGCCGTGTGGGACTTTGAGGAATCATCCGAGCCGAGTGGCACGATTCGCTTGGCGCGGATGATGGAACGGTTAGTATAATGTCTGCTTAGAAAGGGCTGTGATTTATGCTTAATGTGATTCGTGGACGAACCCGCTGATAACTCGACGAGCAAACCTTCCGACAACTTATCGCTCCCTACCGGCGACGGCGTAGTTCTCGACATCGGGACGGGAGACGGTCTCTTTGTGTATGCTTGCGCCCGCGAGAACCCGAAGAAGTTCTACATCGGGATAGACGCGAACCCGCGCCCCTTAGAGAAGATATCAGAGAAGATTCATAGAAAGGCGTCGAAGGGCGGTCTGCCGAACGTCCTCTTTCTACAGTCGTCGGTCGAAGACTTGCCTTCTGAATTAAACGGCGTGGCTGACGAAGTGCACGTTCACTTCCCGTGGGGCAGCCTGCTGCGTGCGGTGGCGACGGGAGACAACGAGGTGCTGCAAAACTTGCGACGTGTCTGCTCTGCTGGTGCGTTGTTGGAAGTCGTGATCGGTCTTGACTCGGAACGCGACCGCACAGAGATGGTACGCTTGGGACTCGAAACCATCTCCGCCGCGCATATAGATTCCGTCCTCGTTTCTCGCTACGAAGATGCGGGCTTCGAGGTGCTTGAAACGGGCGCGCTGCCTGCGTCGGAGTGGTCTCGATTGCAGACCTCTTGGGCAAAGCGGCTCAAGGGCAACGTGAATCGAACGCTCTTCTACATCGTCGCGCGCGCTGCCGGAGTCGTAAGGTAAACCCGCAACCGTAACCGGATTTTTGAATTGGAAAGTCACACTACTAGAGAGCGACGGGAGCGCGCGATTAAAGCGGCTACTAGGATCGCGGCTGCTTACAACATCAAATCGAATGAACCTGTCCTACTGAAAGATTCTAACAACACGGTCATCCATCTCGCCCCGTCTCCGGTCGTGCTAAGGTTGCAACAGAGAGCTATGACCATAAATCAGACCACTGTAAAGAGTGCTGACTTTCTTCGAGAGATATTTGCAGGCGAAGATGTAACTAAATGCTATGGCTCCCTTTCAAAATTGGCGCGTCATCTTGAGGAGCCAATCGCCGTCACCGGCGGCATAGCCATTAGTTGGCATTTGCTGAAAAACGATACCCGAAGAGAGAAGAGACGCCTCAACGACATTGATATCGTGGTCGAAAGCTCGTCCAGTCTCCGCCCATCACTGAGTCAGGATTTTTTAATCAGCCATTTTCATCCGCACCGTGGACGGGGAAGAATTCTGATTCAACTCGTTGACGAAGAGCACGGCACGCGGATGGATGTTTTTACTCCGAACACAAGAACGCTCACCGACCGGCTGACCGATTGCGCCGTCGGCGAGTTATCGTGCAGAGTCGTATCAGCCGAAGACCTTTCAGCGAAACTGCTCTCGATCATATACCCAGCGACGAGAGGCGAGCATGTTGAGCCGAAATACGTCGAATACTTCCGTCTGCTTTCTACGGCGGCTGATTCGAGTACGATAAGAGAAGTCTGGCGAGAGTATAAGAAAGTAAACCAACTCTTGGAGTTCGAGGAAGCGGCAGAAGCTGTAAGGTTGAGCGTCACAGCTAATCCTGGTCTGCTGCAAGCAAGTCACTACAGCCGAGATACTAACCAAACATGTCAATGGTGTTGTGAGTCTGAGCTGTTCCCGCTTGCACCTCCAACCAAAATATACAAGATTCTGGGTTATGTATAATCATTGCGCGATGGGGTGGTCAACATCTTCGGCGGGATCGAAAACCATCCTTTCAAGATCGAAGGCGACATGTAAAGAAGTCCGAAAGGTGTAAGGGAAAATTATGGATGGGGCGACAAATTCGCATTCCGATGCGAAACGTCAGATGCTGCGACACACCGTCGCCACTCTCGCTTACCGCGGCGGCAAAGCGGTCGGGAGCGCGCCGGAAAATTTTGCGACGTTCCGCGCCGGCGAGACGACGCGGACGCCGGCGGAAATCTTGGCCCACATCAGTGATCTGCTCGACTGGGCGCTCTGCGTAGCGAGGGGCGAGTACGTCTATCAAGAATCAACGCTTCTGCCGTGGGAAGAAGAAGTCGCGCGGTTCTTCGCCGCACTTGAGAAGTTCGATTCTTACTTGGCTTCTGAGGCGCCGCTTCTGTACCCCGCCGAGAAAATCTTTCAAGGACCGATTGCCGACGCGCTGACACACGTTGGACAGATTACGATGCTGCGACGGATGGGGGGCGCGCCGGTGCGCGGCGAGAGCTACTTCAAAGCGGAGATCATGGTCGGGCGCGTCGGGGCGGAACAATCCACGACGCGTGTTGAGTTCGACTGAAATGGACACAGAATTGAGAAGGCGACTGCTGCAGATGGTCGAGGAGGACGGGCGCATTCGGGCAGAGTTGACTGCGACCGGAGAATTGTTTCGAGGATACGCCCCGCGCATGGCTGTGGTGCACAGCCGCAACGCGCGTGAATTCGCAGGGATGATCGAGCAGCACGGCTGGACTGGAAAGTCACTCGTCGGCGCGGACGGTGCGGAAGCCGCATGGCTTATTCTGCAACACTCTATCGGCGACCCCGAACTACAACGCAAGTGTCTGCCCCTCTTGAAAGAAGCGGTCGCGCGTGGAGACGTTCCGCCGGCGCAAGCCGCATATCTCGAAGACCGCATCTGCTTTTTCGAGCGCCGTCCGCAGCGTTACGGTACACAGTTCGATTGGGACGAAGAGGGGCGGATGAGTCCGTGGGCGCTTGAAGACCCGGAGCGTGTTGACGAGTACCGCCGCGCTGTCGATCTGCCGCCGTTAGCTGAACGGTTAGAGCAAGCGCGTAAAGCGACAGCAGGCGAAGGGGAATCGAAACCGGCAGACCTCAAGAAGCGTCAGGAGGAGATGCTTCAGTGGGCGAAGTCCGTCGGATGGTTGTGATGCTTCGACCCACACCGACCAAGCATTCATGATGGGCATCAAGGAAATACAATGAGAGCTAGGCAGGCTAGGCGACCCGCAGAAGGCTTTGTTCCTCCAGCAATTTTTCAAGACCGGCGCGGGCGGGTGTGCGACCAGCTTGTGACAGGCGTTCGGGAGCGCCGTGGGATGCAGAGTCGTCACACCCGCTCAGCATGTTCCATCTCGGTTGCCGATAGTGCAGTAAAGATGACCCACATACACCTATCAGGGGATGAACCGGACTCGCAGCACATCGGCTTTGTCATTCTTACCTTGCGTGCTCGCCGGTTATCCCCGGCATTAGGCAGCCCAGATACAGTAGTATGCTCACCATTTTTGCGGTGCTATAATATGGATACATATTTTGATGAAAGGAAACTGCATTACATTACTACTCTATGAGTCAACCGCACCGCTCTCCTGCCATCATCTTTGACTTCGGTGGCGTCCTGCTAGACTGGAATCCGCGCTATCTTTATCGGAAGTTATTAGGAGACAGCCCGGACGCGATGGAGCGCTTTTTCACGGAAATCGGATTTGTTGAATGGAACATGCAGCAGGATAACGGACGCCCCTTCGCCGTAGCCGTCACTGAACTGTCTGAGCGATTTCCCCATTACGCAGAACTCATCAGAGCTTATGACGAGCGATGGGAGGAGTCCATCTCCGGCCCTATACAGCCTACGATAGACATCCTCCATTCGCTGAAGGAGGCCGGCTATCGACTTTACGGCTTAAGTAATTGGTCGGCGGAGACCTTCTACCGCATCCAGCACAAGCACACATTCTTGGATTGGTTTGACGACATCGTCATCTCCGGCGAGGTGCGGCTGGTCAAGCCTGACCCACGCATCTACACCGTGCTGCTGGAGAGGATAGGTAGAAGGGCGGAAGAGTGTCTCTTCATTGACGACTCCGAAGCGAACATCGCGGCGGCCCTTCAATTAGGATTCCGGGTCATCTGGTTTAAGTCACCAGAATTGTTGGCAGCTGAGTTGTGTCGGCTAGGTCTACTGATAGGGCAATCGCATTCTAAGTCTGAAGCACCTTGAGCAGGTATCTTTCATCTAAAGCGGCCTTCAGTCGCTTGGTCTTGACGCTGCGTTTGAGTGTGCGTTCTTGCTGTAACAAATTGTTCGCCATTCGCCGCAGCACGGCGAAGTTCGCTGCCGCATGGCCGACTCTCACCCGCGACTCATCTTCGTGATAGACCACATCTAAGCTCGACTTTATCCATTTTGGAAACAGGTGTCATAAACAAAAGACTGAGCGTCCTGACGATGAGCGAGACTTTTTCAACGTCGCATTTTTCACCGACATTAAAAAAGTCTGCCGTTGCAAACAAAAGACTTACGCCATTGCGATGTTGGCGTTCTAAAAATGGATAAAGTTGAGCTAAGGTAATGTTGTGAATGATTTAACGGCCACAAGATGTGGCTGTTCTCATCATCAAGTGAACACAATATCTCGTACACGGCAGGATTCGCACAACACTACCCTTCGAGGAGCTGCTCCATCTCACGCGCGATCTCAGCCGGTTCCATACCTGGGGAGAAGAGTACGGGCGCGCCGAATTTAACCTTCACGACGCCGGGAGCGGGGAAGTAGACGCGGTCGCGTCGCAGTTCATATAACCCTTCGAGTTTGACGGGGATCACCGGCACGTCCAGACGCTTTGCCAACAGCCCCGCCCCGGTCTTGAACTCACCCATGTCCATCACTCCGCGCGGTCTGCGCTCTCCTTCCGGGAAGATCAGTATGCTGTCGCCCGCGTCAACGCGCTCGCCCGCGTAAGCGAACGCTCGCCGGAAGCCGCTTCTTTTCGGTAGCGGGAAGACGTGGAAGAAGGTGATGACGAGATAGTACTCGGCAAGCCAGCGCAGACGCGTGAGCCATCTCGTCCCCGGAGGCGGGTAGAGCCAGTCGCGCAGCACTTCGCCTTCCATCGCTACGCCCAAGCGTCGGCGCAAGCGCTCCGGCAGGGCGACGAGGATCAGCGCGTGGTCGGCATAGGTGATGTGGTTGGCGAAGAAGAGGAATGGTCCGCGGATTCCTTCCAGATGCTCACGCCCCTCGACGGTCATACGGCTCATCCAGAGGGTGATCGGCGTGATGACCAGGTGGTGGAGCAGCGTGCGTATCCAAGTCACGGGGAAGCGGCTCGACCACTTAGGATACGGGTAGGGCGCGGCTTGCTCTTCCAGCTCGCCGTGCAACACGCGCTCAACGTCGTGCAGGGTCGAAGCCTGTGTGAACGCCGCTTCGTCAATCTCGACGCCGTAGTGGTCTTCGAGCGCGCTCAGGAGTTCGACCCGACCGAGTGAGTCGAGCTTCAAGTCGGTCGTCAGATTCGCCGCTGGGTCGAGCTGCACAGGCGTTTCGGAATTGAGGCGGCGGAGGAGCGAGGAGATTGATGCGGCGAGCAGGGCGGCGAGCGAACGTGCGTGAGTAGCCGCGCCTGAGCCTGCGCTGGCTGATGCGTCCCGCGTCGCGGCGGTGCTGTCGCCGGATCTCAGTTCGGCATGAACTTTAGCGATGACTTCGCGTTTGATGACCTTCTGCGTCGGCGTGCGCGGGAAGTCGTCTCCAGACCAGACGAAGTGGCGGCGGATGCGTTGGTGCGGGGCGAGATCGGCGTTCGCGCGGTTGATCGCCACCTCCGCGTCGGCGTCCGCATCGAGGATGAGGACGGCGAGCGGCTCGGGACCTTGTGCGCCCTCAATCCCTATGACGCAGCTACGGCGCACTTCGGGCAAACGGTTGAGCGCGGCTTCGAGGTCTTCGGGGTGTATGTTCAAGCCCGCGCCGGTGACGATCATGTCCTTCTTGCGCCCTTTGAAGAAGAGATTGCCTTCAGCGTCTCTTTCGGCGATGTCGCCCGTGCGCAGCCAGCCCCCGGCGTGCGGCTCGACTCCTTCGCCTTTCCAGTAGCCGGGCGAGACGCTCGCGCCACGCAGGAGGATTTCGCCGGACTCGTCCACCTTCAGCTCGTAGCCCGGCATGACCTTGCCGACCGAGCCGCGGCTCATCTTGAACGGGTGGTTGACAGAGATGAGCGAGGCGGTCTCGGTCATGCCGTAGCCTTGTAGGACGGGGAAGCCAAGCCTGCGCCAGAAGGTTTCCGTTCGCTCGTCGAGCGTCGCGCCGCCAGAGATGAACACCCAGAGCTTGAACCCGAAGCGGGCATGCACGCGGCGGAACGTCCACCACCGAAGCAGTTCGCGGCAGACCCACGAATGCTTGTATGAATACCCGGCGCGCTCGGGCGAGGCGAGCCGCCGCTCCAACTCCTCAAGACGCCCGTGTGCGGCGTAATCCCTCTCGACCCACTCACGCAGACTATCGAGCAGGCGCGGCACGATGACGATCACGGAGATGCGCTCGCGCCGAACGTTACGCGCGATCTCCGCCGGGTTGAGCGATTCCAGAAAGTGGACTTCGCCTGCCAGCAGTTGCGGTACAAACACGCCCATGAACTGACCGAAGACGTGGCTCAGGGGCACGAGGTTCAGGAAGCGCACGGGATGAACGAGACGCTCCCACACCAGATACTTTTCGATCTCCTCTTCCAGTGGGATAAGGTTCGCCAGCAGGTTGCGATGCGTGAGCACGACGCCTTTGGGTTCGGCTGTCGTCCCAGAGGTGTAGATGATCTCGACCGCGTCGTCCTCCGCGATCTCCGTGCCAGTGTACGGCGCGTCGGAGTGTGCCGCGATTGCCGCTTCGAGTTCTTCGAGCGGCAGAAGAGGGATCGACGCGGGCGAACGCGCTCGCGCCGCCGCATCGGTGAACATTAGCCGCGCCGCCGTCTGCTCGTGCACGCGGCGCACGAAATCCTCCGTGCTCTCCCGGTCAAGCGGCACGACGACGCACCCGCGTAGGAGGCAGCCCCAGAAGGCGGCGACCCACTCCGCACAGTTCCCACCATGTAGGAGTATGCGTTCGCCTTTGCAGATGCCGCGCCGTTCGAGTTCGCGCGCCGTGGCGTAGGCTGCAGAGGCGATGCGCGCATACGACCACCGCGTGGTGCGCAGCCCGCGTCGGTGCACGAAGGCTATCTCTTCGCCGCGCTGCGGGTAGTTTGCCAGGTAGCTGAGGAGCGTCGAGCGATCCATGTCAGAAGTGGTAGCTCAAGTCGAAGACACAGTGGTGCGTGCGCAGCAGCGACTCCGCCTCACCGTTGCCACTCGCCCGCGCTGCCGCGTGCGAATGAATTTGTAAACGCCGAGCGCTTCGAGCCGCATTGGCTCTGCCGTTGCTGTGCTCACTATTTGCTCCCTCCACAAAAAAGGCTGCGTGATGGTAAGACATGACGCTACCGGTAGGCTCAGAAATCCCAGGACGATAAGCAACATCCACCTGCCGAGCCGCCCGCGTTCGTTACCACCCTGTGGACGGCGCATTTTTGCAGCCTTGACGTACCACCTGACCGGGCTGCTCTCGGATAGCCGAACTCTACCTCGACGGTTTCCCCGTCATCGGCACGAACCGAACCGGGATCGTCCTCCGCTTGACGAGCCCCTGGCGCGTCTTCCTGATGACCATCATTTCCTGATTCTTAGCGCCGACCGGGATCACCATCCGCCCGTCCACCGCGAGCTGGTCGATGAGCGCCTGCGGCACCGCTTCAGGTGCGGCGGTGACGATGATCACGTCATACGGGGCGTGTTCCGCCCAGCCCTCGTAGCCATTGCCGATCCTCACATGTACGTTCTGATAGCCCATCTCTGCGAGCGTCGAGTGTGCTCTTTCACCCAGCTCAGCGATGATCTCGATGGTATAGACATCCTTCGCCAATTCACCGAGGATGGCGGCTTGGTAGCCAGAGCCGGTGCCGATCTCCAGCACCTTTTCCTTCGGGGAAATCCCGGCGGCATCCGTCATATAGGCGACGATGAATGGCTGGGAGATAGTCTGGTCGTGACCAATAGGCAGCGGGCGGTCACGGTACGCGAGGTGCGCGAGGTGCGCAGGAAGAAAGCGGTGGCGCGGCACCTTCCGCATGGCTTGAAGAACCCTGCCGCTTTCTATCCCGCGCGCGAGAATTTGTTCCTCCACCATGCGCCGCCGCTCACCCTGACGTTCTTTGGCGGCGTCAGTCGGTTTCTGCGCGAGGGCGTTGGGTGAAGGATCCGCCTTACGCGCCAGGCTCAACGGAAAGAAGAGGAGTGAGAAGCACAGCAGCGAGCAGCACGGAAGCGCTCGCCTGATAAGTGCGCACATGGTGTACCTCCCTGAAAATGCGGAAAGTCGGACGCACAGAGCATACCCGCATCCGGGTGCTCCTCCAAAGACAGAGGCGGGGACAGACTGCCGACAGCGGTGCGACCTCGACAAGCTGGCATGTGGTAGCTCCGTATTCGCTTCATGTTCGCGGGGTCTGCACCGCTACTTGAGCGGCTGATGCTGTGAATAAGACTCAATTGTGGTAGATTTACTTCAGGGCAGAGTTCACGCCCGTTGAACTCGAAGCTCTGTGACACACCTCGCCTTCAGCTTTCACGACCCTTCCCCACTGCGGAGATTCTGTTCGTTATCTAGCGTATCCACCATGCGAGAGAACTTGAAACAGATGACGACTTGAAGTCTTAACAACGATGCTTCGCATCTGTCAGCATCATGACCGCAATCAAATAACCGCCTCCAATCGTCCGCCAGACATTTCACCGTTATTAACTTGTTCGTTCGCACGCAAGATACGAAAAGTTAATCAACATACGAACTCAAGCTCATAAGGGCAATCTGCTAGTAAGTACAAGAATGAAATTTTCAGATTTACGTTTCGACGTTAAAACGCAGGCAGATTTTCAGTGCGGTCAAAACGTTCGACGTCTCAGGAAGGAAACATTCAATTGAAGCCCTCAGTAGAAATAGGCGGGGATGAAGTGATTAACCCCAAGAGTTCGTCATGGCGCAACAAAACACGGCTGCTCCTGGCGGCATCCTGTGCGCTGTGGTTTTTCTCCGTCGGCGTCGGATTATCAATCGTATGGGAATATGAAAACACTCCGGGCACTGCCGCTAACCCTTACGTTCAGCTTCCCTCTGACAGTCAAATCAAACCTGTACCCGGTCGGGCCACACTCGTCATGTTGGTTCACCCGCATTGCCCTTGTACACGCGCCAGCGTCGGCGAACTAGCTTTGCTCATGGCGCAGGCTCAAGGACGTGTGACGGCTTACGTGCTCTTCCTCAAGCCGAGGGGCTTTGCCGACGATTGGGAAAAGACCGACCTTTGGTGGAGCGCCGCCGGCATCCCCGGCGTACAAGTCTTGAAAGATGCTGACGGCATCGACGCGGCACGCTTCCATGCCGCGACCTCCGGTCAGAACATGCTGTATGACGCCGAAGGACGCCTTCTGTTCAGCGGCGGCATCACAGGCGCGCGCGGGCATTCGGGCGACAACGCGGGGCGCAGTGCCATCGTCGCGCTCCTCACCGAAGGCGAAGCGGCGCAAACGGAAACCGAGGTCTTTGGCTGCCCGCTCTTTAGCAAAAATTCCGAGTGCCGGATGGGAGAGTTGAATCATGCAATACATAGCCACTAATCCCGGCGCTTTCCCATCCATTGAGGGAAGAGCTAAAGACCTCTTCAGCGAACATCAGCAAAATGTCTACAAGCAGACAGATCGTATGTTCGCGATTCTCATGACTGTGCAGTGGCTCACTGGTATCGCCGCAGCCATATGGATTTCGCCGCGCACATGGATCGGTGCGGAAAGCCAGACTCATTTGCACGTGTGGGCTGCATTATTTCTAGGCAGTGCGATCAGTCTCTTTCCTATCGGGCTGGCTTTGACACGTCCGGGCACTGCTTCCACCCGATACGTCATCGCCATTGGACAAATGCTGATGGGAGCTTTGCTGATTCATTTGAGCGGCGGGCGTATCGAGACGCATTTTCACGTCTTCGGCTCGCTGGCTTGTCTCGCTTTTTATAGGGACTGGCGTGTGCTCGTGCCGGCAACCTTGGTGGTGGTCATTGATCATTTTACTCGTGGAGTTTTCTTCCCGCAATCCGTCTACGGCGTGCTCACGGCGAGCAACTGGCGGGTGGTGGAACACGCGGGCTGGGTCGTTTTCATAGATGTTTTTCTCGTCATCTCCTGCTTGCGTGGTGCGCGGGAGATGAGGGAAATCGCCGTGCGAACGACGGCGCTAGAGAATGGTGAAGAGCGTTATCGGGAACTGTTCGAGAACGCCAACGACCTCATTTATACACACGACTTGAATGGAAACTTCACTTCGTTCAATAAAACGTGCGAAACGATTACCGGTTATACGCGCGATGAATCAGTCAAGATGAACGTCACTCAATTAATCGCGCCCGAGGATGTGGAACTTGTGCGCCTTACGTTGATGCCCACAATTGATGAGCAGGTTCGCTCATCATACGAATTGGCGATTGTGACAAAAGAAGGTGCGAGAGTGTGGCTGGAAGTCAACACGCGCCTGATCTTCGAGTACGGAAGACCCTTCGGTGTTCAAGGAATCGCGCGTGACATCACCGAGCGCAAGCGAACTGAAGAAGATAATACACGCCTCAATCGCATTATTGAATCGGCAATTGATTTTGTGTGCATTGCCGACAATCAGTCGCGCCTGCTCTACGTTAACAAGGCCGGACGGAAAATGTTGATGATTGGTGAGCATGAAGATGTCTCAAAACTGAAGATCATCGACCTGCATCCTGAGTGGACGCATCCCACAATTTTAGATGAGATTATGCCGACCTTGATGCAAAAGGGCGTGTGGACTGGTGAACTCACTTTGGTTAATCAAGACGGACAGGAGATTCCAGTTTCACTGACCGGTATCACACACAAGTCCGCGACTGGAGAGGTTGAATATCTCTCTGCCTTCATGCGAGATATCACCGTGAGCAAGCGGGCGGAGGCGGAGCGCCAGATCATCTTTGAGATCATTCAGGGCGTGAGCGCTACCGCCAACCTCGACGAGTTGTTGCGCCTCATCCACCAATCTATCGGAAAAGTGCTCTCCGCCGAGAACTGCTTCGTCGCGCTCTACGACCGCGCCGTCGGGATGCTCTCCATGCAGTTCTTCGTCGATAAGTACGATCCCACCCCGCCGCCACAGAAATTGGGGAAGAGTCGCGCCGCTTATGTTTTTCGCACGGGCCGTCCAATCCTAATGACGACGGAGATTTTCCGCCAGTTGGTCGAGCAAGGTGAAGTCGAATTGGTCGGGACACCTCCGGCGACCTGGCTGGGCGTGCCCTTGAAAACGCCTACGGAGATCATCGGCGTGCTGGTCGTCCAGAACTACGAGGACAAAAACGCTTTTTCGGAGCGCGATCTCGACTTCTTGTCCTCGGTCGGAGGCCAGATTGCTTTAGCCATCGAGCGCAAGTGGGTGGAGGAGGAACTCCGTGAGGGCGAGGAGCGCTACCGCCTGATCGTCAACCAGGCGAGCGACATTATCTACCGGACGGACGTCGAAGGGCGCATCTCTTTCATCAACCCTACTGCCGCAAGGACAATGAGGCTGTCGAGCGAGCGAGAGCTGATCGGGCGCCACTTCCTGAGCGTCATCCGCCCAGATTACCGTGAGGAGGCGGCGAAGTTCTACGGCAGACAGTTCGTCGAGCGTCTGCTAGATACCTACTACGAGTTCCCCGCCGTCACCGACGACGGCACCGAAATATGGTTCGGCCAGCGTGTGCAGCTCCTGAAGGAGGGCACTCGCGTCGCCGGTTTCCAGGCCGTTGCGCGCGACATCACTGAGCGCAAGCAACTTGAGTTTGACCTCGTCGCCGCGCGCGACGCGGCTCTGGAGTCAACGCGCCTCAAGTCGGAATTCCTCGCCAACATGTCTCACGAGATTCGCACCCCCATGAACGGCGTGATCGGCATGACGGGTTTGCTGCTTGATACGAACTTAGACGACGAGCAACGTGAGTTCACGGAGACAGTTCGCTCAAGCGCCGACTCACTCTTAACTATCATCAACGACATTCTCGACTTCTCGAAGATCGAAGCGGGCAAGATGCACTTTGAAAAGCTGGACTTCGACTTGCGCGCCGTCGTCGAATCAACCGTCGGGCTGCTCGCCGAGCGGGCGCAGGATAAAGAAATTGAATTGGCTTCGCTCGTTGACAGCAACGTGCCGACGCTGGTGCACGGCGATGCCGGACGACTCAAGCAGGTGCTTCTAAATCTGACAAGTAACGCGGTGAAGTTCACGGAGCGCGGTGAGGTTACTGTGCGCGCGACGAGAGATAGTGAGACTGACACTCACGTGACAGTTCGTTTTGCGGTGAGCGATACTGGCATCGGCATTTCAAATGAGGCGCAGAGGCGATTGTTTCAAGCTTTCTCTCAAGCCGACGGTTCGACGACACGGAAGTACGGCGGTACCGGACTTGGTTTAGCAATCTCCAAGAAGATCGTCGAACTGATGGGCGGAGAGATCGGAGTTGAGAGCGAGCCGGGTAAAGGCTCGACTTTCTGGTTTGCGGCACGATTGGAGAAACAGTCAGTTGACATGGCGGCAGCAACGCCGCCGCGACGCGCCGATCTGCATGGCTTGTGTGTGCTGATCGTGGACGACAACGCGACCAACCGCAAGATTCTGACACATCAAACCACCGGGTGGGGAATGCGTTCTCATGAAGCCGAGAGCGGCGCGTCTGCACTTGAGTTGCTTCGCGCGTCGGCTCGAAGTGACGCACCTTTCGATGTCGCACTGCTGGACTTGATGATGCCCGAGATGGATGGATTAGAGTTAGCACGGGCAATCAAGGCGGACCCACAGCTTGCCACTGTGCGTCTTGTCTTGATGCCTTCTTTCGGCAATCGTGGGGATGGGGGGGTGGCGCGCGAAGCCGGAGTTGCAGCTTACCTGATGAAGCCTGTACGCCAATCGCAACTCTTTGATTGTCTGGCGACGGTGATGGCTGACGGCAGTGCTGAGCCGAGCGCGTCAGTTCCCGCAAAGCTGGTGACGCGGCACACCTTGGAAGAGATCAAAATCAACTTGCGTACGCGCATCCTCGTCGCTGAAGATAATCATGTGAATCAAAAGGTGGCGGTGCGGCAACTTGAGAAGCTTGGCTACCGTGCTGATATTGCCGCCAACGGTCTTGAAGTGCTCGAAGCGTTGGAGCGGATTCCGTACACAATCGTGCTGATGGATTGTCAGATGCCGGAGATGGACGGCTATGAAGCCACGACGGAAATTCGGAGGCGCGAGGGAGCAACTAAGCACACGACGATCATCGCGATGACGGCTCATGCGCTGGAGGGCGAGCGGGAGAAGTGTGTGGCGGCAGGAATGGACGACTATCTCAGCAAACCCGTCAAGAGCGAAGAACTCGCACAGATGCTGGCGCGCTGGCAACGAGATTCTTCTCAAGTGGCGGTAGAGAGCGAGGCTGTAACTCTACAGGATTCTTCACCCGTAGATATGGTGCGGCTGCTCGATGCGGCGGGTGGTGATGAAGAACTGATGCAAGAATTGGTTCAGATATATCTGCGCCAGATGACCGAAGATGTCGAGAAACTGGATGCAGCTTTAGCAAAGAATGCGGCAGACGAGGTGAAACGCATCGCGCACACCGGCGTTGGCGGGAGTGCGACGTGTGGCATGACAGCTCTGGTCGCGCCGATGCAAGCGTTAGAGCGTCTGGGCAGTGAAGGGCAGTTAGCTAATGCTGCACCTCTGGTTGCACATGCGAGAGAGGAGCTTGCGCGCACGAAAATCTTTCTTCAAGAAAGATTAGAGTTGATATACTAGGCATGAAAAACGATCAACAAAGCAACAATCTGATTCCTGTTCTTCACTGAAGATAAAAGCTGCTTCGCGCAATTAAGAAACCGATGAAATGAAAATACTAATCGCCGAAGATGATCCGGTTTCTCGCCGCGTGCTCGAAACCACACTCATCCGCTGGGGGCATGAAGTCGTCGTGACAATAGACGGCGCGCAGGCACTGGCGATGCTGAAAAAGAAAGACGCACCTCCGCTTGCCATCCTCGATTGGATGATGCCCGGTATGGACGGCGTCGAAGTCTGCCGCCATGTTCGTCAGATGAGCAGCACCACGCCGACTTACATCATTCTTTTGACGGCCAAAGGTGGCAAAGTTGACATGGTCGCCGGGCTTGAAGCGGGAGCCGATGATTATGTTGCCAAGCCATTCAACGGGGATGAATTGCGTGCGCGCGTGCAGGTCGGGATGCGAGTCGTAGAGTTACAACGGAGTTTAGCTGAGCGCGTTCATCAGCTTGAACGAGCCGAAGCGGAGCTACGCACGCTCGCGCTGACAGATGATATGACAGGATTGTGGAACCGCCGCGGCTTTTTGATCCTCGCCGAACAGCATTTGATGATGGCTCGCCGGACGAAAAGAGAGTTTCTGCTCATTTACGCTGATATGGATGGTCTGAAGCGGATCAACGACACATTCGGACACGATGAGGGATCACGGGCGATCATCGGTATGTCCCAAATTCTTAAAGAAACTTTTCGCGGGACAGACATTATTGCTCGTCTGGGTGGCGATGAATTCACGGTACTCGTGAGGGACATCCCGCTCGCTACTAGGGTGGACATTAAGAATCGCTTGCAAGAGAATCTACAAATCTACAACACGGAGGGTCGCCACGCCCATAATCTCTTGGTTAGCTTGGGTATCATCTGGGTTGATCCCGTTGGTACGAACACAGTTGAGGAACTGATCACGAAGGCAGATCAAGCAATGTACGAGCACAAACGCAGCAAGCATGCAGACACGATACGAGAATAGGTATAGGTGCTTGAGATCATTCAGCGTAAACATGAGCAGCAAACAGTTCACACAGCCATATTGAGCGACAGGACAAGCTTTACTACTGCCCCCTACAAGACAATCGCCAAGTAGACGAAGGCGCTAGGACAGCGCCTTGATACCAGCGAGTGGACTCTCTGGAGTGGAGCCAGGATGAAAAGTGTAATAGACAGCACTTGAGCTGGCAGTCACGAAGTTTTGCGGCACCACCCATCTGACACATCAGCCGCGAGACAGCTTCGCCTCGTTCTTCCTGAACCACCATCGAGCCCTGCGCCTGAACCGCCAACCTGCTGATGAGGAGCGGGTGCGTAGCTGATGAACGCTCTCGTCTGCACGGGCGTTTCTTTGCAACCAAATCCTAGCTATTAGTGCGGCCGGGCAAGGCCGTGCAATCGAGTGGGTGCAACTCCCACTTCGGAAGACCTAGCCAGCCACCGGATAGCTAGTCCTTGGAGGTGCGAGAGTAATCTCGCACTTTAAGCGTAGGGCGGCGAGCATGCAGGCCGTAATGCGAAAGCGTGAAGGGATTGAGCCCCGAAATAGGATTTCACGGGAAGGACCACGGCGTTAATAGTGCTGGAAGTCCACACAAGCTAGACCGCTACGGCGAGGGATAGCTTGCTTCTCCGGGGTCGAAGACCATGGCATGTATGACACAACGATTGCGCGGCAACCCGGGAGGCCCTGCTGCTCTTTCCTACTGGAGAGTATGCCCGACAACCGAGACAAGGGAGAAAGGCAAACAGGCAGCAGGGAATCGGATCGTTTCATAGTACCGTCGACGGCGGGTAATGCCGCCCGAGGAAAGGAGACGACAGAGTGAGCGAACGAAGTAAGGAGACACCGTCCACACGCAGTGGTGGAGAAACGGTGACAACGAAATTGCTTTGGATAGCCGAGCGAGCTCGCCGCGACTCGAAAGCTCAGTTCAGCAGTCTGTTTCACCTGCTCAACGAGGAGTTGCTGCGGGAATGCTTCCAGCAGCTGAGCGCAAGCTCCGCCGCTGGAGTAGATGAGGTGACCAAAACCGGGTATGCCGAGCACCTGGAGACGAACCTGCAAGACCTGGTGGGAAGGCTCCACAAAATGGCATACCAGCCACAGCCCGTGCGACGGGTCTATCTCCCGAAGCCGGGAACTGACAAGCTCAGGCCGATCGGCGTGCCGGCACTCGAAGACAAGCTCGTGCAAGCCGGACTGGTCAAGATCCTGGCAGCGATCTATGAGCAAGATTTCATAGAGGACTCCTATGGATTCCGGCCAGGGCGCAGTTGTCATGACGCACTGCGCGCACTCGGGCAGACGATTGACTTCGGGGCGATCAACTACATCGTGGAAGCGGATCTCAAGAGCTTTTTCGACTCGGTTGATCGAAGCTGGCTCGGACGATTTCTTGAACACCGGGTGGCGGACAAGAAAGTGCTCCGGATCATCACACGCTTTCTCAAAGCCGGAGTGATGGAAGACGGAGCAGTGCATGTCTCTGCTACAGGTACAGTTCAGGGCGGAGTGATCTCGCCGTTGCTGTCGAACCTGTACCTGCACTATGCACTTGATCTGTGGTTCGAGCGGATTTTTCGCAAGAGCTGCATTGGCACGGCACGCTTAACGCGCTTTGCTGATGACTTCGTGGCATGCTTCCAAAAGAAGGAAGATGCTGAGAGGTTTCAGACAGCTCTGATCGAGAGGCTGGCAAAGTTCGGCCTGGAGATCGAACCGACGAAGACCAAGATGCTGGAGTTCGGAGGGCAGGCTTTGGCGAAAGCCAAAGCAAGTGAGCGAAAACCGGAGACGTTCGACTTTCTAGGTTTCACTCACTACTGCAGCACGACCAGAGACGGGAAGCGATTTCGAGTCAAAAGGAAGACCTCAGCGAAGAAGTTTCGGGTCAAGCTGGCAGCCTTCAAAGAATGGCTCAAGCGTAACCGAACGAAGCCGACGCGGTGGATTTGGGAGCAAGTGGCCGCCAAGCTCAGAGGGCACTACGCCTACTTTGGGGTCACGGACAACTCACGATCCATCAGGCAATTTGCCAAAGAGGTTTGCCAGCTACTGAGGAAGTGGCTGAATCGCAGAGGCAAGCGGCGATGTCTGAACTGGGAGAAGTTCAACCTGATGAGCAAACGCTTCGCACTTCCTCAGCCGCGGGTAATGGTCAGTCTTTTTCTACCGCTCGCGTGAAAGCACAAGCTGAGGAGCCGTGTGCGTAAATTGCGCAAGCACGGTTCTGAGAGGGCCGGGCAACAACTGGTGTATGGTTGAGATAATGTGGCACCGTCGGGAAACCAGACGGCAAACAGAGAAGACGAAGTTCGACCTACAACATCGGGAGAAACCCGGCTACTCGACCATACATGTTGACTGCTTCAATGCCTTCGAGTGTTCGCTCCACAGCATAAAACGAGCGGAAACATTGCGATGAGCGTACCTTCTTTTTGACGAAGCGGTGATCCTGTTCTATGACGTTGCTCAAGGGGTGTAATTAATAGTGCGACTCAAGGATAATGACTTTCACTAAGCTCGACTTTGTACAATTTTAGAAAGTGGAAAAGGACATCACGCTGACCCGTTATAAGATGGGAGTTGCAACACCACCATCTTTCATCGAGGTTTACGTGGATGTCCCCTTCCGATCCCATTCTATCTGTCATGCGCGAGTTTGAGTCAGCATTTTCGCAGCCCACCTGGAAGAAAGTTCAGGTCTTGTTCATGGGCACTCTCTTGGCACGTGGGCGCCGCACTGTCACGACTGCCCTGCGCCACATGGGCTTGAGCGATGAGAGAAACTTCAGCCTCTATCATCAGGTCTTGAACCGTGCCCGCTGGACGCCGCTTGAACTGAGCCTGCGGTTGCTGCACCTCTTGGTCCACACATTTGTTGCCGCTGGCGGCGCGTTGACCTTTGTCATTGATGAAACTCTGGAAAGACGCTCTCGGCCGCCGCATCAAAAAACGCGGTCATTATCGTGACCCGCTGCAGTCGAGCAAAAAGCGATCGGTCTCCACCAGCGGTTTGCGGTGGATTGTTTTGACACTCATCATCACTCCACCGTGGACCAAGCACAGGTGGGCCTTGCCGGTGATGAGTGTGCCAGCGCCGACACCTGAGACGAGCAAACGCCTGGGCCTTCGTCACAAAACTGTGGCCGAGCGGGCCAGACAGATGATTTTGGTGGTGCGGCGTTGGCTGCCCCGCGTTGCAATGATGGGGGTCGGCGATCAATCTTATAGCGTTGTCGAGTTGGGCAACGCTTGTGTTAAGCGAGGCGTGCGCCTGATTGCTCCACTGCGACTCGACGCGGCCTTGTACGAGCCCGCCCCACCGCGCGTGGCGGGCACCAATGGGCGACCACGCGTCAAAGGTGCGCCCTTGCCGAAACTCTCGCACATCCTCGCCGATGAGCGTACCTCGTGGCAGCGTGTGCGCGTACGCTGGTATGACTCGCGGCGGCGTGAGCTTGAGGTGACCAGCGGAACCGCGGTGTGGTATCGCATTGGTAAGCCGCCATTGGCAATTCGCTGGGTGATTGTACGCGACCCAAAAGAAGAGCTCGAAGCACGTGCTTACTTTTCGACGCGCCCCGCGGACACCCCACGTGAGATTGTCGTAGAGATGATCAAGCGCTGGCCGATTGAGACGACCTTTGAGGAAAGCCGC
>JACDEG010000422.1 GCA_013816505.1 Pyrinomonadaceae bacterium
AGTCGAGGCGCGCCGTGCCATGTTGCGCGAAACCGCCGAGCGGTATCCGGAAGTTCGCCGGCATCGGCACTGGGAGACGGTCATCCGCGGCGGCGTCGCGTCGCATCACGCGGGTCACCTGCCGGCGTGGAAGCTGGCGATTGAAAATCTAATGAGCGCCGGACTGCTCGACGCGATCTTCGCGACGGCGACGGTCGCGGCGGGCGTCGATTTTCCGGCGCGCACCGTCGCGCTGATGAACATCGATGTGCGCACGGGCCGAGGGTGGCGACCGCTGACTGCTTCGGAGTTACAGCAGATGACGGGGCGCGCCGGGCGGCGCGGGCGCGACCGCGTCGGCTTCGTCGTCGCCGCGCCGGGCACGCATCAAGACCCGCAGAAGATGGCTGCGCTGCTCGGCGACCCGCCCGACCCGCTGGAGAGTCAATTCCGCGCGACCTATACGACGCTGCTCAATCTGCTTGACGCATACGGCAACTTTGCGCAGGTGCGTGACATCGCCGAGCGGAGCTTCGCGCGTCGCGAGGTCGTTGATCAGGTCACCAGGCTGCAACGCGAGCGCGACGAGAGCGAGGCACGCATCAGGCAGAAGCTGGCGGGCGCCGGTTGCGGCGGGACAGAAGCGGCGCGCGGGCTTGAGCGTCTGGCGAGCGCCCGCGCACGGCTGCTCGAAGGCGCGCCGCAGACACGCACAGAGGCATTGATGAATTGGCTTGATCGAGAGGTCATGCCTGGGCGGGTCGTGACCATCGGGCGCAGCGGTCGGCGGCTCGTGTTCGTCACCGAACGACGCGGCGCGAACATCATCGGCGCGCGCGAAGATGAATCGCGCGCGGCGCTCTCGTTCGAGCGTATCGGACGGGTTTACGCCGACACCTACCGGCTCGATGAAGGTGGACGCGAAGCGGCGTTCGCGGCGGTGCGTGCGGGACGCGCGACGCTGCTCAACGAGCCGCGTCTACGTGACGCGCGCGCCGCGACGAATGAAACAGTCGCGCTGCTGAACGACTTGATGGATCAGTTGACGCGCCAAGGCGACGACGCGGGGCCACGCAAGGATGGTATGCAAGATGACGATGGGAGGCAGCACCGCGAGGCTTGCGAAGAAGTGCTGTGGGCGACGCTCAGCGACGCGGAGGTAATCGAGCGTTGTGAGCGCCGGATGGCGGCGTTGAGCGACGAAGCGTGGCGTCCCTTTGCGCGGCGGGCGCGGGTGCTCGACCACTTTGGCTATCTCGATTTCGTTGCCGAGCGGGTCACCGCGCGCGGGCGCTGGCTCGCCGATCTGCGACTCGACCGTCCGTTATTGGTCGGTGAAGCGATTGAGCGTGGGTTGTTCGCGGAGCTTGATGCGGTGCGGCTGACCGGGGTGATGGCCGCGTTTGCCGCCGATGCCGAGCGCGACTATGGCGAGCTTCAACTCGACGACGCGCTGGTATCGGCGCTCGCGCGGTTCGAGCAGGTGGCCTACGAAGTCGCGAGCGAGGAGTGGCG
This sequence comes from Pyrinomonadaceae bacterium, assembly GCA_013816505.1. Taxonomy (GTDB): domain Bacteria; phylum Acidobacteriota; class Blastocatellia; order Pyrinomonadales; family Pyrinomonadaceae; genus JACDEG01. The sequence goes on from JACDEG010000422.1 coordinate 1,495, forward strand.
GCACGATCTCGATCCGGCGCCGGAGATAAATTATTCAGCGGCCGCGACCGCCGCGCGATGGGCATCGGGTGCCAAGTGGGACGACCTGGTGCGCCAGACGCGCGCCGAAGAGGGCGATCTGTTTCGCATGCTGACGCGCACCGGCGAATCTCTGTTGCAGGTCGCAGGCCTCGGCGATTCGCACCCGGCGGCGGCCCGGACAGCCGCGCTCGCGAGTGAGGCGGTGCTGCGCGAGCCGGTGCGCAGTTAAGCCGTGCGCAGGTGAAACAAGGGGAAAACGAAGTGGATCAAAGAACTGAGTGGGCGTGCGAAGAGAAGATGCGCGGCGTGTCGGTGATGCTTCTTTTCGTTCTTCTTCTAATGTGCGCGGCCTGCGACGGTGGGCCGAGGGTCGGGGATGAATCAGTGGTGGATCAAAGCAGGATGAGCACGAACGAGCGGGAGGGCGGGCCGGTGGTCTATGTGGCGCTCGGAGATTCGACCGGCATCGGCGTCGGCGCGCGCAACGGGGCTGGTTACGTGGCGCGCGTCTTTGAGCGCATTGAACGGGTGCGCACGGATTCGCGACTTGTTAATTTATGCGTCAGCGGTGCGACGACCGCTGACGTGCTGCGCGGCCAGGTGACGCGCGCCGAGGCCGCGACCCCGACACTCATCACACTCGGCATCGGCATCAACGACGCGACGCGCAACGTCACCGCCGAGCAGTTCGCGCGCAACTACGAAGAGATCATCACGCGCCTGCGCGTAAAGACCGACGCGCCAATCGTCGTCACTAACATCCCCGACATCTCTTTCGCGCCTGCCATGCCCGCCTTCATGCGCGACGAAGGGCGACGCCGCATCAACCTCTTCAACGAACGCATCGCGGAGATTGCCGCGCGCCACGACCTTTGGCTGGTTGACGCCTACACGAAGAGCCACGAATTGATCCCGCGTCACCCCGAATTCTTCTCCGCCGATAACTTTCACCCAAGCGACGAAGGCTACGAATTCTGGGCGGTGATGATGTGGCCGATTGTCAAAGACGCCATCGGCGAGAACTAGCGGACAGCATAAGTAGGAAGGCAAAAGTAAAAAGGCAAAAGGCAAAAGTAACAACCAGTCATGACGGGGCTGTTGTTCATCCTTCATCCCTCCGCCCTCATCCCTTAAGAGTCCCTCATCTTTCATCCCTCCAAAGAGGCATCGACTGCATCTAAATGCCATCGTGAATGTTTCCTTAAAAGATTTGCCGACATACAGCGGTTTTGCGCGGAGGTTTGCGCGCCGGTTCATCGCCGAGCGCGTGGCCGAGTCTCATGTGCCGATAGCCGCCGCGCCGCACCGTCCGCAGCCTGCGACATGGGGCAACGGCGACGTAACAATCGCGTGGCTCGGTCACGCGACGGTGCTGATTAATTTCTACGGCACGTGGTTGTTGACCGACCCGGCGCTTCGCTCGCGCGTCGGTCTGCGCGTCGCCGGCGCGACTTTCGGCCCGCGCCGCCTGGTGCATCCGGCGCTCGCTCTGCGCGAACTCCCGCCGCTCGACGCCGTGCTGATTTCGCACGCGCACATGGATCACTCTGACTTGGGGACGTTGCGTCGCCTGCCGCGCCGAACGCGCGCCGTTGTGCTACGCGGCAACGGCGACTTGGTGGGCCGCTTCGCGTGCATTGATGAACTGGCATGGGGCGAGTCGGTTGACATCAACGGCGCGCGCGTCGAAGCGATTGAAGTCTCCCACTGGGGGGCGCGTATGCTCACTGACCAGCACCGTGGCTACGGTGGTTTCCTGATTGAAAAAAACAATCGCGCCATTGTCTTCGGCGGCGATACCGCGTACACACGTGCCTTCGCTAAGCTGCGTCACCGCGCGCGGATTGATCTCGCCATTTTACCCATCGGGGCCTACGACCCTTACATACACGTCCACGCCAACCCCGAGCAGGCGTGGGCAATGGCGCGCGAGATGGGCGCCGACCACATCCTGCCGATTCACCATTCGACGTTCCGCCTGAGCCGCGAGCCGGCGCACGAGCCGATCACGCGCCTGCTCGCCGCCGTCGGAGAGCGGGAGAGTTGGCGCGTCGCCGCTACTGAAATCGGTCAGACGTGGGTGATGCCAAAGCAGATGGCTTCCTCATAAATCCAAGTCGTAAGCTCAATGCGCTGTGAGTGCCCGCACCCGCACATTGCTTACACTGGCACCGCACTCTAAAGGCCGCCAAACGCCGTTGCCCTGATAAGGGAGACATGCGGGTGGTGATGCTATTTCCCTCTGCTGCAACGCAATCATTCGCTTCCACTTCATAGAACAGATCAAGGTTATAATTGGAGTTCTAAAAAATTTGCTGGAAGCTCATATGTTCATTTTGCAGTTGGATCACCAAAGAAGTTGAGAAATGACAGAGGGTTCGGACAAACTTGAAGTTAAATTTGTAGATGATATTGATGTGCCGGAGGGGGGAATCGAACCCCCATGAGGAGTTAACCTCGCTAGATTTTGAGTCTAGTGCGTATACCGATTTCGCCACTCCGGCTCGTTGAGGCGTGCAGAGCATGATAGAGGCCCGCGCGCTTTGGCGTCAACCGCGGGTATTCGCTAAATAAACATGTTTCCCTGATATTTCGGTCGTCGCGACAAAAAGTTGTGTCCCGCGCGCCGAAGCGGTAATATGCGAGGACTCTCACGGGGGACACGTTAGCGACCAACTGAATATTTCTATCAGCCCCCCCACCGTTCCGGTTACGAAATTCTATTCAAGCGGAGCGACATCATGCCTGAAATCACATCAGCCGAAGCGCGCGTTTTAATCGCGGATGACGAAGCTGAAATCCGGAACGTTTTATACGACCTGTTGAGTAAAAACTACGAATGCGTTGTCGTCGACTCGGCGGAAGAGGTGCTGGCGCGCTTACGAGCCGGTGATTACGACCTGGTCATCAGCGACATCATGATGGCCGGGATGAGCGGCCTCGAAATGGTGCCGCACGTGCTGGAACTGGCCCCCGACACGGTCGTGATTATGATTAGCGGCGCGCAGACGCTGGAGAGTGCCATCGGCGCGTTGCGCGCGGGCGCCTTCGATTACATCATGAAGCCGTTCGACATCAGGCACGTCGAAGCTGCGGTGCGGCGAGCCCTCGGCCACCACGATCTGATCGTCGCGAAAAGACATTACGAAAACTACTTGGAAGAGATGGTCGAACAGCGGACGGCGGAACTCGACCGCGCGCTGCACTCGCTGGAAGACGCCTACCGCAACACGCTGAAGGCGCTGACGGCGGCGCTTGAAACACGCGATTTAGAAACTCACGGTCACTCCGAGCGCGTCGTCACGTTTAGCCTCCGCCTCGGCCGCGAACTCGGACTCGGCAGCGAAAAGATGCGCGCGCTCGAATTCGGCTCGCTGCTCCACGACATCGGTAAGATCGGCATCCCGGACGCGATTCTGCGTAAACCTGCCAAACTGAGTGAAGAAGAGTGGGTCACGATGCGGCAGCACCCGGGCCTCGGCCAGCAGATTCTGCGTGAGATAGAGTTTCTTAAAGATGCCACATTTGTCGTCGCCCAACACCACGAAAAGTGGGATGGCACCGGCTACCCGGTGGGCCTGCGTGGCACAGAGATCGACATCAATGCGCGCATCTTCGCCGTCGCCGATGCTTTCGACGCGATGATTAGTAACCGCGTGTACCGCGCCGGCCGCTCGTATGAAGAGGCCGCCAAAGAGTTGAGCGATTGCGCCGACATGCAGTTCGATCCAATCGTGGTCAAAGCCTTCCACCGGGTCCCGCGCCAAGACTGGGACGAACTGCGCCGTCGCTCGCTGGAAAAGTCTCAGGAACAGACGGCAATCCGCCACGCGGACGCGATAACCTCGTCCGCTGCGCTGGCCGAGTCGAGGCCAGTGGCGCTCACCGTCTAAAAAAAGCGCGCCCCTCAAATGATTGCGCCCAGTTGTCTTGCTTAAAGAGTTGGCTCAATAGCTGAATCGGGGAGGTAATAAAAACCCTCTCACCAGTTCTTTGAGAAAGATCGTCTCAGCCAGCATACTGATCAGATGCTGAAGATTGATAACCTCATTGACGACGCTAAGTGCTA
>JACDEG010000040.1:0-13659 GCA_013816505.1 Pyrinomonadaceae bacterium
AATCACCTGCACGCGCGCCAGCACTTCCGCCGTGCCGAGATGGACGCGCACACGCTGGCGCGAGCGCAAAGGCCGCGGCGCGCTCGCCAGCACGTCAACCTCCGAATCGAAGATTTGCGTCGGACGCAGACGGCCCGTCGGCGCCAGCACCATCCCGCGCTCGATGCTCGCGGCTTCAACGCCGCCGAGGTTGACCGCCGTCCTCTGTCCGGCCTCGGCACGCCCGACGCTCGCCCCATGCACCTGCACCCCGCGCACGCGCACACGCTGCCCGCCGGGCAGCAGTTCCATCTCGTCGCCCTCTGCGATTTCGCCCGCGACGAGTGTCCCTGTCACTACCGCGCCGAAGCCGCGCATCGTAAACGCGCGATCAATGGGCAGCCGCGTCACCGTCCGCGCCGAGCGCGCCGATGCGCCTTCTCCCGTAGCGCGCAAGACCGCACGCAGTTCGTCGAGTCCCACGCCGGTGCGCGCGCTCACTGCGACGACCGGCGCGCCTTCAAGAAACGACCCGGCGACCAACTCTTCGATTTCGGCACGCACCAGCGCAAGCAACTCGGCATCAACCGCGTCGGTTTTAGTGACAACCACCAGGCCCGACCTGACCGCGAGCAGACGCGCGATGTCGAAGTGCTCGCGCGTCTGTGGCATCACGCCCTCATCGGCGGCAACGACCAGCGCGACCGCGTCGATGCCGTGCGCGCCTGCGAGCATGTTTTTGATGAAACGCTCGTGGCCGGGAACGTCGACGAAGCCGATTCGCACCTCACCCAGATCGAGTTCCGCGAACCCTAAATCAATCGTGATGCCGCGCCGCTTTTCTTCCGGCAGACGGTCGGCGTCGACGCCCGTCAGAGCGCGCACCAGCGTCGTCTTTCCGTGATCGATGTGCCCGGCCGTGCCGACGATGATTGAATGCATGATCGATAGATATAAACTGTTTCGAGTTTTCAGATCGAAGCTGAAAACTCAAAACTCAAAACTGTTCTCACCCCAGCCACTTGAAGACGCCGATGATGTCAGAAAAGTCGTCGCTCCATAAAGGCGAATCAGGGTGGCCCATCAGCGGGAGCCAGCGCGTGTCGCCTTCAGTCAACGCGACCAGGTCTTCCGGGCAACGCGCCAACACCACCCACTGCGACGGCTCCTTGCCGTTGATGGAATCGTACTCCCGGTCGTCTATGACGAGAGCTGTCAGACCGGCGTTCTTCGCCAAACCCTCGGCGACGTGATGCAGATTCAGACTGCGGTTCGAGACGTGGAAAGCGAGCAGGCCCCGGTCGGCGAGTTTATCGAGATATAACGCCAGTGCCTCTCTCGTCAAAAGGTGCGCCGGAATCGCGTCGGAACTGAAAGCGTCGAGCACGATCAGGCCATAGTGTCGTGGCGGCGCGTTTCGAATCTGAAGGCGCGCGTCGCCGGCGACGATCTCGATGGGCACGGCGGCACACTCGCTCAGGTAGTTGAAGAATTTCGGATCGCGCGCGACCTCGATCATCGCCGGATTGATTTCGTAGAACGTCCACCGCTCACCTGTCTGCGCGTACGCCGCGGTGGCCCCGGTGCCGAGACCGATGACCGCCACGTTCGGCGCCGCTGGCTGCGCGTCAAAAGCCGCGAACACCGAGCCGAGCGGACCGGTGCGGTGATAGTAAGAGAGCGGCTCGCAGCGGCGCGACGGATCGATGAACTGCCGTCCATGAATCGTGCTGCCGTGCTGTAGGCGGTGAAACGTCCCCGAAGCACTGCGCGTCACACGCAGCGTCCCGTAAAAGTTCCGCTCGACGTGCAGCGTGCGCGTGCCTCCTTGCGTGTAGACGATGCTGCCGAGCATCACCGCGCCGAGTCCGAAGGCGAAACGCACCGGCCGCCGCGCGAAGAAGTGATTGAGCACCATCAACGGAATGCCGAGCACCATCGCGACCCGCCCGACCATACCGATCTCAAAGCGCGTCGACGCGAGCGCGAGCGCGGCAGTCAAAAGCCCGATGCCGATTGGGAAAACAGCGTCGCGCCAGCAGAGCGTGCCCCGTCCGCCTCGTTCTTCGCCGACTCCGTTTTCATCACGGCGCGCCAACATCAGACAGGCGAGCACAATCAACAGCGGATATTCAATCACGTCGTCGAACACGACCGGCGCGACGAGCGCGTTAAAGACCCCGCCGAGCGCGCCGCCGACGGCGACCCACAGATAAAACTCGTCGAGGTGCGCGGCGGGCGGGCGGGCGTCGGCGAGTCGCTCGTGGCAAACCAGCGCCGCGATGAAGAAGAAGACGAGGTGGACGAGCGCCACTAACCAGCCCGGCTCGGTCGCGCCCGAAAGGTAAGCGAGCGTCACCAGCAGCGCCGCGCCCTGCAACACGCGACCCATCACGCCCCGCCCCGGCACACCCCTTTTCGCGAACGCCAGCACGAAGGTCAGCAGGTACAGCGCGAGCGGGATGACCCATAGCAGCGGCACGGCGGCAATATCGGTCGAAATGTAAGTCGTGACGCCCAGCACCAAACTCGAAGGGACGAAGGCGAGCATCACCCAGAGCGCGCGGCGACCGTGGGTGATCTCGTGAATGATATTGTCGGTGATACCGTCGGTGACGCCGTTGACGACGGATGGGGCTTTGCCATCCGTGACGCTTCGCCGCGCTTCGTCGTCGGTGACACTGTTCGTGCGTGGCGGTCGTGGCGGTCGTGGCAGTGGTGTCCCGGCGGATGTCGGTTTCGACCTCCACAAAACGAACGCGCACGCCGCGACCAACACCACGAGCAGACCGTACGCGCCGGCCCACAGCGCACCCTGCCGCGGCAGACGCAAATTGGGTTCGAGCAACAGCGGGAACGCGACGAGCGCGCAGAGGCTGCCCGCGTTGCTCGCGGCGTACAAAAAATACGGGTCGCCAGCCGCCGGATGGGTGGTGCGCGAGAACCACTTCTGAAGCAAAGGGGCGCTCGCCGAAAGGACGAAGAACGGCAACCCGAGCGTCCACGTCAACCGACCGAGCAACCACACCACCGGGCTGTCATCGACCGGCGCAGGTATCGCCGCCGAATCAAAAACCATGAACGGCAGGCTGAGTGCCGCCACGAGCAGCAGGACGAGGTGCAGAACCGCCTGCCGCCCAACGCCGAGCCAGCGCGTCGCGGCGAGCACGTAGAGGTAGCCGCACAGCAGCATGCTCTGAAAGAAGAGCATGCACGTGTTCCACACCGCCGGCGTCCCCCCGAGCGACGGCAGCAGCGCCTTAGCGATCAGCGGCTGAACCCAGAACAACAGACCCGCGCTGACAAACAGCGTAATCACGAACAGGAGAGCCATAAGCAGTAAGGCAGCAGTAAACAGTTTTCAGTTTTCGGTTTTCAGCTCAAAACTTAAAACTTAAAACTGTTCGATGGGTGTTGTTCATCCTTGATACCGAAAATCTTTTGCTGAGGTGCTTACTTCATAATTTCAAAGTCGACCCACTGCGTCACGGTGCGTCGCTTTTCGGAGGCGAGCATATCTGTGACGATGACTTGCAGCGCGTATTCGCCCGGCGGCAGGTTGGTGCCGAGGCGCAGGCGCGCCCAATGTAACAAGCGCTTCTTGTCCGTTTGGTCAGTCACGTCGAACGGCGCCATCTGCCCGGCGAACACTTGCTGCCCCTCGCGGAAGAGGCGCAACTGCGTCTGGAGTTGCGGGGTGCGTGTTGCACGGTCGAGCTTGGGGTTGTAGATGTTGTAAAGATAATCAACCGACGCGCCACGGCGAAAGCGCCGCACTGCCGGACTGCCCAAAGGATCGGGCTCGTTGACCTGGCCTTCTTTTGTCGTGTCCGCCGTCGACGCTTTTCCGCCAACGGACCTTTGCGCTTCGGCAAGCCGGGCGGCCATCGTGTCACTGCCCATCATGGTGATGCCAGAGAGCGCCAGGCGGTCTTTCTTGAGGTTTGGGACTTCGATGAATTGGCTGGCCGCGCCGACGCGCTCTGAGGTGGCGTCACGCACCGCGACGCGCAACTGGTAAGCCCCCGGTTTCTTCACCGGCACTCTCATCGAATAGATTAAACCGTCTTTTAAAATCTTCTGGTAGGTCTCGCCGCGCAATCGGAGCGAGGCCGTGCGGTTGACCTCGTCCACCGGCACCCCGCTATCGCCGAAAGTCAGCGCGACCAGATCAACCTCGGCTGTGTGCCAGCCGTCGGCCTCCTCGGTAAACGTAAAGCTGCGTGCATCGATGTGCATCATCGAATCGACGTAAGAGTTCTTTTCGTCTTGACTGCGGAATAGCGAGGTCAAGCGCAGCGGCACGCCACCCGACGCAAATGGCGACGACAGCGCCGCGTATAATTGTTGGTTGCGCGTGCGCTTGGCGATGGGCTGCGCCGTCTCGTCTTCGGTGAAGCCATAGAAGCCGCCGCGCGTGCGCACCTTCAATCCGGGACGCTTTACCTTTGGCGTGATCTGATGAAACTTGCCGCGCCCCCTGATCGGGTCGAAGGTTGATGCTTCAGGCCGGTAGCCGATTAAGTAATAACCCTTCTGGTCGTCGAGCACGCGCCGGAGGCCGCCGGAGATGTCGTTGTTGTTCCGAATCGCGAGGCCGCCGGTCTGCTGCGCGAGGATGTCCAGGCCGCCCTGCGTTTCAAACAACAGACTTGACCTGTCTTGCAGCGCACCCTGAACCTGACCGGGCGTCATGTTCGCCGTGTTATCCGCCGCTGTCAGGCCGGTGTAGACCAGCCCACGCGGGTCGATAGTGTAGATGATGACCGAAGCACGGTTCGCAAGATCGGTCAATCGTCGCATGGCTTGCAGGACTCGGTCTGACTGCCCGTCGGTGTCGAACATTCGGAAGCCGTCTGAGAACAGCACGATTGACTTTCTTCCGGGCAGCTCTTTTAAACCTTTGATGATGAAGTTGAGTGCGCCGAGCGTGCCGACAGTGAAGACCTCTTCGCGGAATTCGTCAAGATCGTCGGCGACGCTACGCTCTTTGTCGCGTCCGCCGAACCCGCCGAATGACGGTAGGCCGCCCGGCATCTGACCGCCCGACGGTTGCATCCCTTCGCTCCCGAGCGGCGCAAAGGTGCTGATGCCGCCGCGCCCCATCGAGTACCATTTGACGCTCTCAACAGCGGCCTGAAGCTGCCGCCGATCCGAAGTGAATTGTTGAAGAGCGCCCATCCCGGCGCTGGTGCGGACGACCGCGACCAGATCGTTCGGCTGCAACTGCTCATTCACAAAGTCCTTCAAGGCGTGGCGGACGTAAGCGACGCTCTCGAAGGATGTCCCGAGGTCATCGACGACCAGCGCAACCGTGCGCCGCACCTGCTCGGGTCGCAGGCGGACGGGCGGCGGGAGCGGCGCGTTTTTGTCGCGCGGTGTGGCCGGCGCGCTCGCTACGACAGGCGACGGCGGCGGCACGACCGTCGAGACGTAAGAGAAGTTGGTGATCTTTTGCGGGCGACCGTCTTCGAGAAGCTCAAAGTCATCAGCTGTGAGGTCAGTGACTTGCTGCCCTTTCTTGTCGGTCACGACCGCATCCACCTGCACCAGGTTCGACGTGATCCGCACCACATCGCCGTCGTCCGAATCGGATGCGCCGGATTGCAGCGGTGACGTTTGGGGCGTCACCGGAGCCTGCGCTGATGCCGGAGTTTGTGCTGTCGCCGGGGTTTGAGTGGAAGCAGCCGGCGTCTGAGTCGCGCGCTGCGCCGGGACTGGCGGCGCGAGCATCAGGCAAACCAAAACAAGTGTCAAGGTGTGCGTGGAGGACGCTGTCTTCATCATCAATCTCTGTTTCAAAAACAGTAACGGGTGACAGGTGACAGGTGACAGGTGACAGGAAGATCAATGTTCATGCCGAGTGCTGCGGTCTTTCAACTACGGGTTCGATGGTGTGACTCGGCAGCAGGTTAGTACCGCAGCAGTGCGATGCCGGCTGTCCCCTCTTGTCACCTGTCACCTGTCACTTTTAACTTGTCGGACGACGATTGATCGCGCATTCGTGGCTGATGACCGTGCTGGATTTTCACCATTGGATGTGCGATGCTGCCCGAAAATCAATACATTTTTACGGAGCAACCATGAGTGAACAAGCGCAACATTCTTACGATGCGATTATGACAGAGCAAGCGAAAAACGGCGACACCGTGTTGGTGCATTACGTCGGTCGCCTCGACGATGGGCAGGTCTTTGACTCTTCGCGGGATCACGACGGCGAGCCGCTCGAATTCGAAGTCGGCGCCGAACAGGTCATCGCCGGCTTCGACGCGGGCGTGCGTGGGATGAGCGTCGGCGAAACGAAGCGCATCGAGATCGAACCTGACGACGCCTACGGGCCGCGTCAGGAAACGTTGGCGCAGTCCGTTCCGCGCGACGGCATGAATCTCAGCGTCGAGCCGCAGATCGGCATGATCCTCAACATGCAACTGCCCGACGGCAACCAGATTCCCGTCACCATCACCGATGTCACCGACACGCAGGTGACCCTCGACGCCAACCACCCGCTCGCCGGCCAGCGCCTGACCTTTGAAGTCGAGTTGGTCGAGAACAAGACACAAAAACAGTGATGAGTAATGGGTGATGGGTAAAAGCTTTTCACTCATCACCATCGTCTATTCGTCGTCCTCGCTGTCCACGCCGAAGTAGCGCATCCAGTGGTTGAGGCTCTCGGCGGAGGGCTTCTCGCTGGCGCGACGCGGCGCGGCGTCATCGGCGGCGGTAGCGGCCTCGTCGAGACGGCGCAGGAAGTCGCCCGCGCGGACGACCGGCGCGCCGCACCGCTGTACGTAGTCGGCCAGCGCGCGGTCGGATGTGACGACCAGCAACGTGCGCCGCTCGCGCGATGCATCAACCATCGCCTTGATGCGCGTGTCGGCGTCCGAGCCGCGCGCCGCGTAGAAGACCTGCACGCCACGATACCGCGCGCCATCGGGAAAGTGATCCTCCGGCGCACCGTCGAAAACCACCTTCACACTCACCCGCATCGTCGACGCAAAGCGCGCGACGTCATCCAGCAGACGCCGCCGCGCGCCCGGCTTATCACGGTGCCAGCCGACGCGCTGTCCCATCACGTTGTTACCATCGACAAGGTAAGGCATAAGTAAAAATGTAAAAGGCCCCCGTTAAGATAGCGCACCGGGAACTTAACTTTGCCTTATATGCGATTAGTACCATAACAAATCCGCCGCAAGGATTATTAAAAAATCCCGGCAGGTATGTCTGTTCTGTTGAATCGCGCGGGCGGGACAGGCCGCGGCCCTGGCGGCTGATGAGGTTGAGGTGGTAGCGGTAGAACTTCTGCGATGGCGCGGCGCGCGCGGAATGCCGGGGCGTTGCCGCGCGCGCCACGCGACGGTGGCAGGCGTGTCGGAGTTGTTCGTGAGATGACACGTGTGGCGGAGACCTCGACGATGGGGTCGTCGTCGTGCCGGGTGTCTCCTTGAAGAAGGCGGGGCCGCGCCCCGGCTATCAGAAACGGACGTGCAGGTGGTTGTGGTGCCCTGTTGCGCGCCTCGTCAGGCCCTCCTCGATGGTGAGTAGGTCGTTGAAGAAGATGACCTCGGGGTCGAACTTTTCACGGATCAGGAGAATCAACTCCCTCGTCAGGGCGTGGGAGAAGTTAGTGGCGCCGATGTTGGTCGGCTCGTTGCGTCCGTTGTTGGTGAGTGGACGGATGTCCACGTCACGGCCGTCCTTGTGCGATGCGTGCGGCGGGAACGGCCCGCCGCCCCTACGACTGATGTCACCGATGGCAATGGGGACTGTCAAATGCTTTTCGTTCCATGCTTCGCCCAACTGCTGAATCAACCGGATGGTCGAGGGGCGGCCCACCTGATCGCGCCCGCCGGGCTCGCGGTTGAAGGTGACGTAGCCGATGCCCTGTTCGGGCAAGATCGTCTCGACGCTCGAGCTGTCGAGGAGGTCGGCCTTCGGAATGGCAGCGGGGGCGGCCAGCAGGAGGGCTTGGTATGTCTGATCCGTCAGGACGCCGCTCGGCTCGATGCCGTTGTTGCGCTGGAACGCCTTCAGCGCGGCGTCCGTTTTGGGGCCGAAGACCCCCGGCCCGCTCATCACCTCCGCGACCGTCATGGCCCCGACCGCGGTGAGACGGTCCTGGAGCCCGCGCACGACGTTGCCCCTGCTTGTCAGCTTGACCCCCTCGTTCAACTCACGGAAGGCCGCCTGCGTCTCGGCGTCGAAGACACCATTGGCGTCGAGGTGGTTGTCGCGCTGAAAGTTCTTGAGTGCGGCCTGCGTCTGCGGCCCGAACCGACCGGGGCCGGTCAGCAACTGCGCGCGTGTGAGGTAGCCGATGTCGACGAGTTCCTCTTGCAGACGCTGCACCTCCGGCCCTTCCGCGCCGGGGCGCAGCGTCAATCCCGCGCCCGCGTCCGCCGCGCCCAACTTGGCGCGCACCTTGTCGGCCGCCTCGCCGACCGTCACACGGCCGTCCCGATTGATATCCAACCCACTGTTCTGGCTGTATCTCTTTGACGGCTTGGTGAACAACACGTGGGCGGCGCCCTTGCCGACGGCGACGGGGAAGAGGACGGCCATGTAGGTGTCTTCGATGGTCTTGAGTTTCCCCTTGAACCGCTTGAAGTGTTTCGCGACGAAGTCGAGTTGATCCTCGGCGGCCATCTCCGCGAGGGCTTGCTGGGTCGTGCCCAGTCCCTTCGCGGTGTCGCTCATGAACTGGATCAGCCCGACCGCCCCGCTCTGCGGATTCCTGACCGAAGGGCTGAACGTCTCGCCGGTCTCGAAGCTCATCACCGCCATCAGGAAGTTGGGGTTGATGCCGAGTTCGGAGGCGATCTTGATTACCTTCTCCTTGAAGGCGTCGGTCACCCTGTCGCTGCCGGGCACGTTGACTAATATGAACGCACCGTTGTTATCGTTGGGCATATTTAATTCCTCCTTTAAGTGTTTCCTCTAATCATCATTTTCAGCATCCAGTTTGTGGCCTCCTCACAGAGCTTTCCGATGGGACTTGAGGGTCGCGCGCATGGGCCTTCCAGGCGCGCCCGCAAACATGGCCGGTTGAGAAAATCTGCGAGACATTGAATTTCCGTCGGCGCTCGCTATATAAATGCTCAAGCAAGACGAGAGCGGGCTTTACGGTAGGCCCTGCCGGCAGGACGCCGGTGACTGCGGACGTGATTCCCGTCTATCTCATAACGCACCAAATCTGACCGAGAACTATCACGCGGATTTAATCGTTATTTTGCCCACGCCCACCTTCGGGTTCGGGCAACACGGGTGTGAGAAGCACCATTTCTCTCGTTGAGCGATTGGGCTGGAGAGTTTGCCCACCTTATGACCCCACCCTCAGACATCACCCGGCTGCTGCTGGCTTGGAGCGACGGCGACCAGGCAGCGTTGGAGAAGCTGCTGCCCCTCATCGAGCAAGAACTCCATCGCATCGCTCGGCGTTACATGCGCCGCGAGAACCCCGGCCACACCCTCCAGACCACTGCGCTGGTCAACGAGGCATACTTTCGGCTCATCGATCAGCGCGACGTGCACTGGCAGAACCGCGCACACTTCTTCGGCATCGCGGCGCAGATCATGCGCCGCATCCTGCTGAACTATGCGCGCGACCGCCAACGCGACAAGCGGGGCGGCAAGGCCGTTCAGGTGTCACTCTCAGAAGTGGCTGTCATCACCCCGGAGAAGTCAGCCGAGTTGATCGCCCTGGACGAGTCGCTCAAGAGGCTGGCGGTGATTGACGAGCGCAAGTGCCGCGTCGTCGAGTTGCGTTACTTCGGGGGCTTGAGCGTCGAAGAGACGGCGGAGGTGCTGGGCATCTCGACGATCACCGTCGCCCGCGATTGGAAGATGGCGAAGGCGTGGCTGGCGCGGGAGATCAGGCATGACGACTAACGAATGGCAGCGCATCGAAGAGTTATTCCATACGACCCTGCAACTCGCAGACACGGACCGGGCGGACTACCTTACGCGCCAATGCGCGGGCGACGAAACGCTCCGCCAGGAGGTGGAGTCATTGGTCGCGGCCTTCGAATCAGAACCCAGCTTTATCCAACAGCCGGCCCTTAGTCTCGGCATGAAGGTGCTCTCCGACGGGCTTGCCGGGTCGCTGGTGGGTCGCTCAATCGGCCACTACAAGGTCGTCAAGCTGCTCGGCAAAGGCGGCATGGGGGAGGTATATCTCGCAGAGGATAGCGTGCTCGAACGTCCCGTCGCGCTGAAGTTTATCGCCAACAACCTGATCGGCGACGAGTGGGCGCGTGAGCAGTTGATGAAGGAGGCGAGGGCGGTCGCGCGGTTGGAGAACTCGAACATCTGCGCGGTGTACGGCGTGGAGGAGACGGACCGCCACAACTTCATCGTCATGCAGTATGTGGATGGCGAGACGATGGCCTCCCTTCTGAGCCGCGGGCCACTCGGCCTCGAGCGCGCCCTCAACCTGGCCGAGCAGATCATCAGCGCACTCTCAGCCGCACACGCACGCGGGATTATCCACCGCGACGTGAAGCCGCAGAACATCATCGTGACGGCGGATGACCAGATCAAAGTTCTGGACTTCGGACTCGCCAAGTTCGTCCGTCAGCAGCAGGACGCAAAGGGCGTGGGCCGCACGTCTGAACAAACTTTGACGTCCGGGTTCGTCGTCGGGACGGTCGCATACATGTCCCCGGAGCAGACGCGAGGTGAAGAACTGGACTGCCGCAGCGATTTGTTCAGTTTAGGCGTCGTCCTTCACGAAATGCTCGGCGGCCAGAACCCTTTCCTGCGCCAGACCGACGCAGAGACCATCTCGGCCATCACAGCCGACGAGACGCCGCCGCTCATCGGCCTTCCGCCCGGTCTGCCCGGCGGGCTGGAACGCATCGTCCGGAAATGTCTCGCACAGGATCGCGAGCTGCGCTACGAGACGGCAGATCAATTACTGCGGGACCTCCGCGGCGTCCGTCTCAGCAGCAGCAGCGAGCAGCGCACCGCGCGACAGCGCATCCACCTCCAGCGCTACGCCGCGGCCGCACTCGCCCTCGTCTGCGTGCTTCTCGCCGCAGCCGGCTTCTTCTACCTGAAGCTGTCTAAGATTCACACGCTGGCCGCATTGCCCATCACCAACCAAAGCGAAGACAGCGCCTTAGAGTATTTGAGTGTCGGGCTGACCCAAAACCTCTCCGACAAGTTCTCATACCTGCCGAGGCTCAAGCTTAGGCTGCCAAGCGCCGTCCCGGCCGGCACGAATGATGCGGAGGTTCTCGTCAAGGTCGGGCGCGAACTCAAGGCCGATGCCGTGCTCTCCGGCCAGATCGTCAAGCAGGGCGATGCGCTCCGGCTCCACCTCAGCCTGTTGGATACGGCGGACGCATCGCAAATCTGGAACGGGACGTTCAATCTGGACGCGGCCAACCTCCTTGTCCTCCAGGACGACATCACCCGCGAGGTAGCTTCGAAGCTGGGATTGTGGTTGATCGGGGACGAGAAAAGGCTTCTGACCAAGCATCAGACCGACAGCCAGGACGCGCTCAGCCTGTACATGCGCGGGCGGTATTACTGGGGCC
This sequence comes from Pyrinomonadaceae bacterium, assembly GCA_013816505.1. Lineage (GTDB taxonomy): Bacteria > Acidobacteriota > Blastocatellia > Pyrinomonadales > Pyrinomonadaceae > JACDEG01. The sequence continues at coordinate 11,517 of JACDEG010000040.1, forward strand.
TGAAGCGGGATCGGGAAAACATCCAAACGGCAATCCGCCTCTTTGAGCGTGCGATTGAATTAGACCCGTCCTTCGCCAAGGCTTACACGGGATTGGCCGACTCCTACGTGCTGATCACTAACGTTGCCTACGGCCCGGTGCCAACCAAAGAAGCAATGGACAAGGCGCGCTGGAACGCACGACAGGCGCTCGACCTGGATGACGCTCTCCCCGAGGCCCACACCTCGATGGGCATCATTAAGCTGCTGCACGGATGGAACTGGCAGGAGGCGGAGCAGGAGTTTGCGCGGGCGATTGAGCTAGACCCGGAGTACGCGCCGGCACGTTACTGGTACTCGAATCTGCTGGCGATGCAGGGCCGCTTCGACGAGTCCATCATGCAGAGCGTGATCGCGAAGGGCCTCGATCCCTACTCGCCGCATGCCGAGGTCAACTACGGTCGCGCTCTCTACTACTCGCGCCGGTACGACGAAGCCGCCGCGCACTTCCACAAGCTACTCGAAGGGAACCCGGACTACCCGCAGTTCCTGCACATGATGGGGCTTGTGCTGTTGCAACAGGGACGGTACGAGGAGGCCATCGCGACGCTCGAAAAGCTGTACTCGATACGACCGCTCCACGCAGCGGCCGCGCTCGGTTATGCTTACGGCAAGGCGGGTAGACACCACGACGCACTCGGTATTCTTCGTACGTTAGATGAGTTTTCCAGAACAGAGCCGATACCGCCGCTGGAGAAAGCGCTCGTCTACATCGGCATGGGTCACAGGGATGAAGCCTTTTCGATGTTGGAAAAGGTTTATGAGGAGCGGTTCGGCATCCTCGCATACCTCACGACCGACCCGCTGTACGATGACCTCCGGCCGGACCCGAGATTTGCCGACCTCGCCCGCCGCCTCAACCTCACGCCTTGAAGGATTACGAATTAAATAACTTGTCAGCGATCAGCCGTCAGCTAAAACAAAGGCGAGCGTGCGGGCCTTTCGAATCCTAACAGCGCCGGGAAATTTGACAAGAGAGAGACTCCTCCAGCCTTTGTGCGGCGACCAGCGCGCCGGGGCGTCGGCACGGATCATGGTCGAGCAGATCAGCCACGACGCGGCACGCGCCGCGAGGAATGTTCCTTCTCACCTCTTCAAGCGGGAGCGGGTTCGAGTCGTCGGGCGGGCGGCCCGCTATCAAGAGATACACGACTGCGCCCAGCGCGTAGAGGTCTTCAGGCAGTCTCGACTGCCCGCGGAACGCATCGGCCACCTCTGGCGATGTGTAGCAGGGTGTCCCCCAGGGCAGAGGGTCGGGGCGGTCAACCGGGCACGCGCCTTCGAAGTCGAGCGGGCGCAGTTCGCCGCCCTTCGTGATGACGACGTTGCCGGGCTTGCAGTCGCGCCACACCCAGCCCGCGGCGTGTATGTGCGAGACGATCCGAGCCAGCTCGACCCCGCGTCTCAGCGCGGCTGCGAGCGAGAGCCTCCGCCGCTTCCGCACAAGCCACTTTTCGAGGCTCTCGCCTTCGATGAACTCGACGGCAAGATAGAAATTCTTCTCCGCCCTGAAGGAAGAGTAGACATTGGGCACGTTGATCCCCACGTCGCGCAGTTCCCGGAGAACGCGCTGCTCGTGCTTGACCCTCCAGAAGCCGTCCCTTCCGTCCCAACTTACCTCGCCGTCCTTCCGGCCCTCTTTCAGTATGCACAGGCGCGGCGGCATCACGCTCAGGTCAAGAGCCTGGTAGACGCCGCCTCTGCCCCTCTGCGCTAGGGCGCGGAACGCCTTGAAGGTCATCCGCAAAGGAGTCACCGCCTGAACGGACGCTTCGCGCGGGCGCGCGGGGAGGAAAGGGTCAGTGGCCCATTCGGGCGTCGCCGCGGAGTTGCGCATATCGGGGACGAGGTTGCCTTCGGGGTCGCGGATAGCATAGGTGCGCTCACCTTTGTCGCCTTCGACCTCAAACCCCTTGAATGCGCCGTAACGATAGTAGACGCAGCCGTCCGCCCGGTATTTCAAATCGAAGGGGACGGCGGGTGCATTCATCCGTCGCGTCAGCCGGTGCAGCTCACGCGCGAGCAGCACGGCCTCCTCAGTCGTCCGCGGATAGACCGTGAGGAATTTCCCGACTTGGCTGTAGCCGTAGAAGACGCCGCTGTTG
>JACDEG010000040.1:13669-20245 GCA_013816505.1 Pyrinomonadaceae bacterium
CTCGTAGAGCGAGACGGGCGCTTTGTACAATGTCCCACGGCTACTCAGTAACGGAGCGACCGCTTGCAGAACCTGCCCTGCCGTGAGCACGGTCGCAGCGACGTGAAGTTTCCACCCCTGCTCCGGGTCGCCCGGTTGTGGCCCGCGGCTGTACCGCCAGATTGAACTTTCCACTGCCACCGGAACGTAGCGGTCGCAGAGTTCATCCCAATGTTCATGCAGCGACCTGTCCGGCGCGTGATATTCCAGCGCGGCGCGAGCTTGATGTCCATCCATCATCATAAAGGTGTGTCTCCGTTAGAAAGAGGCGTCGCTGCTCAATCGAGCGGGCAGGTGTGGAGTGTTTGGCCGGCGGCGCGGGCGGGGCCAGCGATGACCTGCCGTCACAACCGGTCGCCGTCCGCTCCGTCGATTCCCCGGCTGAACCGGGCACGTTCTCCCGCCGGCAATTACAGTGGTGGAATGATGAGTGGCTTAGCCAGCGGGGGGTTGTCTGGGTTGTTATTTACGATGTTAATTAACTGTGTGTCCACCCGGGCGGCGGTGAAAGTGTTGGTGCCAGCGGCGCACACGGCGTTCGACACTATGTAGGCCCGCGCCTCGGGAAGATAACTGTCTTCGCCTTGCGTTTCTTCCGTCAAGAGTTTCAACTGCTCGGCATTGTCGGCGAAAAGCGACATGTACGTCTTCCAGTCGTCGCTCTTGAGTCCCCCCATGATGGCCTTGACCGCGAGCTTGCCGATGGCCTTGCCGAGTTCTCCTTTTTGTCCTGCTTCATTCGGCACAACTTTGTCCCTGACCACGGCAACGTGAACTTTCTCCAGATTCTCTATGATGTTCATTAGATTTGCCTCCTCTGCACTCTTCTCGAAAGCGCCCTGTGCGGCCAGCCCCGGCGAATAACCAGACGACCACACAGTGCCGGTGTATTGACCGCGGGGAAAGCCCCGCGGCAGAACATTCTCATCCTCGCGTGGAAAGCTGCGAGGCGCGCCGGCCCCATTCCCTAAGGCGGCATGGCAAGCGCGGCCTTTACGCCGCGCCTGAGTTCGGGGTGAGCGTGCCGTCACGACTACCGACGACAGACGTTTAGAGGGAGTCAACCTAAGGGGTTAACTTCCTCGGCGAGGGCGAATTTCAGCAGGTCGATCATCTCGAATTTCTCCGGCTCCGTCCCTTGAGCGGGACGACCGAACTTCGGACGCCAGCCGGGGTCTTCGAGGATCGAGCACGGACTCTTCTTGATGAGACCGACGAGGGTCTCGGCGACGATGCGACTCCCGACGCGGCCAAGCAGGCTCCCGCCATTCAGCTCAGCCTCTTTCAGGATGTAATACCAGAGCGGCGTCTTCCCCCGGAAGACCGGGTCGCTGAGCAGCTTCTCGTGCGGCCCGTCGGCCACCTCTTTGTGCGTCAAAGGCGTCTCGCCTATCCACTCCGCCACCTCCTCGCCGGTTGGCAGCCCGAGGTAAAACCCGCGGAGGAGATTGCGAATGGTGATGGCCTTCTGCATTTTTTCCAACTTCGTGTCGGGGAACCCCACCACCTTGTCGAGGCGGAAGTTTAAGACCGTGTCGAGCTTCGACGATCTGTTGATCTCGCTTGGGTCCAGCGCCGGGATAACCGGCTTGAGGGGCGTGAAATCGTAGAAGCGCCTCCAATCAATAATCCAATCGCTCGGCAGTGTGGTCAGCGGCTGATCCGCCGAACTGGAGAAGCCGTCGGGCAACTTGCCGAAGCCTGTTTGCTGAAACAGCTCAAGTATGCTAGCTGGCCCACCTAACGGCCCTGTGGAGTGGTAGCGGTTCCACTCGTACGTGCGGCGAACCATGCTGTGCCCGATGCGGAAGGCGGCGGCGGAGAATTCAAGCGGCATGAACAACCCGTCCGCGCCATCGACCTTGAACCACCTGAGGCCGTGCTGCATGACGCAGTCGAGCACGTTTTTGTCCACAAGCCGCGGCAGGTAATCATAAAGGATGATCCACTGGAAATGGCGGACAACCTGCTTTCGCGCGCACTCGAACAAGTCGTCGTCGTAGTGGCCGTCCTTCTTGAGTTCATCAACGACCTTGTTATGAAACCTGATGAAGGCCAGATGAGTCTGCGCCACCGCTAAGTTTTCGTCGTTCCGTTTGTCGCCGATCAGGGCCTTCCTCGGATTCTCCTGATTGGTCTTATCGCGGGGCAGGTCGTTCGGGAACGTGCGGCCGGGAGGGGTGACGTAAGCCGTCGTGCCGACTTTCAAATGGACGCGATCCTCCTCATAAAGCTCCAGCCTGTCCCTCGCTCCGTTAGTCCCTCCGTAAAGGCTGTCGAGGTCAATCTGCGGCGAACGCAGATTCTCCGGCGGAAGCTCTACTTCAAGCAGGTCGCCCGTGCTGTCGAAGGTGACTTCGTGCGTCATGAACTGTCCGAGGTACGTGTAGCCGGCAGGTATTTCTGACTTGTCCTCGCCCTTGTCGACCGGCTGCTGGCAGTACGTCTTCGGGTCGTTCATGCACAGGCCTAAAGTGATCAACTTATCGAACATGGTCTTGCCCTCTACGGGGAGCAATTTGTGACACGACCTGCCGAACATCCTGCCGAACTTGAACGGCGCCACTTTAGGAGGGGGCGTCGCCGCAGCTGGCACGGGGTGGCTGCCACTGACCGGCGAAGCCGGCGGTTCCATCACAATGCCTTCGCCGAGAACGTAATAAGCGATTCTTCCCTCGTGCATTTGCGTGCCTCCTTTTCGATAGCCACACAAAGAAAATCGGATGTAGATGCCAGGCTCGACGAGCGCCCACGTCGGGCGTCGCGAGAAGGATGGCGAGAAGGATTTTCGATGGCTTCGAACCTCGCTCGTCGGTTCCATTCGTCAAGGGATTTCGTGACGACCACGAGCCAGGGTTCTTGAGCGCTGTCGCATCGGTCGGTCTCATCAATTAACGCCCCGAACGAACCTGAAAACTATCAAATGAACTTCGGGGCTGTGAATGTACAACAACATTCCGGGCTTGGCTCAAGATGCGCTTGGGACGAGATTTCGAGAAGATAAGTTTTCCGACGTCCGTTGGTAGCACAAAGATTCAGAATCAATTACTCAACAGTGACAGGTGAAGAATGATTAGTGACAGGAAAAGCAATCATCAGCGGCTGGCGGAACTCTTTTTGAAACAGCCGGCTTGCTCATAGCGCCACCCAGCAGATTGCCGCACAGTTGCCATCCCGGACTTCCGTCTTGTCACCCGTTACTTATCACCTGTCACTGTTGAGTAATCACATAACTGTTTATATTTTTCCTTCGCCATAGTCGCAGTATTCGACGATTGGGCAGCGGTCGCACGCGGGGTCGCGCGGTCGGCAGAGGGCGCGTCCGTGGCGAATCAGGTTGACGTGGAAGGAATAGAATTTCCCATCGGGCACGAGGTTATTCATGATTTCGTGCGCGCGCTGGTCGGTGCACTTTTGCGGGATCAGGCCGACGCGGCGCAGGATGCGGAAGATGTGCGTGTCGAGTGGGAAGACGTTTTTGTGACACGCGAACAGCAGCGTGCACGCGACGGTCTTCGGGCCGATGCCGCGGAATTGCGCGAGGTACGCGGCGGCGTCCGCGGCGGTCATGTCGTGGAGGAACGAGAGGTCAAGCGCGCCGTGCCTCTCTTTGATCTGCCGCAGCACGTCGCGGATGACGGCGGCCTTTTGATTAGCCAGTCCGCCGGCGCGGATCGTCTCGGCAACAATCGATTCGCGCGCGCACAACACGGCGTCCCACGCGGGGAACCGGCGCTTCAGCGCAGCGAAGGTGCGGTCGCTGTTGATGTCGCTCGTCGCCTGTGAAAGGATCACCGCGACCAGCATGTCGAGCGGGTCCGAGTCGTGCGCCGCCCGCTCGTTAACCGGCACGCCGTAGGCGCGTTCGAGGTTGCGGATGATGTGTCGGATCGGTTTTTCGTCGAGCGCCGATGAGCCGTGCGGCTCACTTATCCACGGTGCCGTTCGACGCAGCGATGACGCGCTCATAAAAATCGACGTACTGCGGGATGATCAGGTCGGTGCTATAGCGCCCGATGGCCGAGGCGCGGGCGCGCTTGCCCATCTCGCGTCGCAGATCGGCGTCGCTGAGTAGACGTGCGGCGTCGTCGCTCATTTTCTCAATGTCGCCGACCTCGCTCAAGTACCCGGTCTCGCCATCGGTGACGACCTCCGGGATACCGCCGACGCGCGACGCGATGACCGGCACTTCGCACGCCAGCGCTTCGAGCGCGGCGAGGCCGAACGACTCTTGCTCCGAAGGCAGCAACAGCACGTCGCACTCCGAAAGGTAATCGACGATGCGCGGTTGCTTGCCGACAAACGCGCAGTATCGGTCGAGGCCGAGGCAGCGCGCACGGTGTTCGGCGCGCCCGCGCTCGCTACCGTCGCCGACCATCACCAGACGCGCGTCGATGCCGCGTGCACGCACGCCTGCCAACACCTCGACGCAATCGACCGGACGTTTGACCGGGCGGAAGTTCGAGACGTGGACGAGTAGCGGTTCGCCGCCGGGCGCAAGTTCGGCGCGCAACTCCGAAATCGGGCGGCGTTTGTAATCAGAGGCGCAGATGAAGTTCGGAATCACCGCGATGTGGTCGAACTGGAAAGTGTCGGCGGTCGCCTGCTTGAGATAGTGCGAAACGGCCGTCACTCCGTCGGACTGCGCGATGCCGTAGCGCGTAATCGGCAGGTAAGACCGGTCGGCGCCGACCAGTGTGATGTCGGTTCCGTGCAGTGTCGTGATGACCGGCAGGCGGCGTTGCGGCAGCAGCGACTCGCGCGCCAGGATCGCGCTGATCGAATGCGGGATGGCATAGTGGACGTGCAACAGATCGAGGTCTTCGCTCTCAGCGACGTTCGCCATCTTGGTCGCCAGCGCGAGCGTATACGGCTGATGCTCAAATAGCGGGTAGGACATCATGTCCACTTCGTGGAAGTGAACGCGCTCGTTGAGTTCGGTGAGGCGTGTCGGGAGCGCCGACGAAATGAAGTGAACATTGTGCCCGCGCTCCGCCAATTCTTTGCCGAGTTCGGAGCCGACGATGCCGCTGCCGCCGTAGGTCGGATAGACGGTGATGCCGATGTTCATATAAAGCGCAGTGGTCAGTGATCTGTGGTCAGTAGTCAGTCAAGAGCGAAAGTCTTTCACCGGCTATCGGCCACTGACCGCTGGCCACTAAATATAGCAAGAGGCAGACGACCCTCGCTATCGTCTGCCTCTTGTCTCAACTTGTCTCACCAGCGAAGGGAGACAAGCGAGGGTGAGAATATACGCCGAGTGTTTGGTTTTGACAATCCTCTGCGATGAATAAATAAGGATTCTTTTTCGCCCCACCGAATCGCGGGATCGACCCGCCGGTGAGGGGGCAGCCACAAAACCTCTCACACTTATTTTCCGTTATCCCGGCGGCGGGCAAAGGCGACTGTCGAACGTTTAGCGAATGAATGATTTCTTAATGGAAGCGGCGGCGTCCGCGCACCTCGGTGTGGTTCATGTTAATGACAACCCGCAGTTCGTTCGCGCGTGCGCGGTGCGTCTCCCCTGTCGATCAAAAAGGTTATAATGGTGCTCGCGCTATTTAAGCTCAACAATTCATCGTCTCGAATTTCGAGTATCGTCAACGTCTTTATCAGGAGATACGTAAATGCCAAAGATCGACAACATCGAAGAAACCCCGAACCCAAACGCTGTTAAGTTCATTTTGAAAGAGCCGGTCACGAACGGCACGCCGCGCTCGTTCCAATCCGCCGGTGAAGCCGTCGCCGATCCGCTCGGCAAGTCTCTGTTCGACGTGGGCGACATCGCCTCCGTCTTTTACATGGATCGCATGATCACCGTCGAGAAGGATGACATGGCGGATTGGGACGAGCTTCTGCCGAGGCTGGCGGTGCCGATTCGCGCCGCCGCTGCCGCTCCCGGTGGGGCAGCAGTCGCCGCCGCAGCAGCAGGCGCCGCCGCCGGACAGATCGGCGGCCCCCTCGGTGCGTTGATGAATGACGACCCGCGCCTCATCCGCATCAACGAAATTCTCGACGAGCGGATTCGTCCCGCGCTCGCCGGCGACGGCGGCTGGCTGGAAGTCGTCGGCCTCGCGGAGAACACTCTGACCATTAAATATCAGGGTGCGTGCGGCAGTTGTCCAAGCTCAATCTCCGGCACGCTGATGGCCATCGAGGGCATGCTGAAGCAGGAGATTGATCCCGAGTTGGAAGTCGTCGCCCTGTAGCGTGCAGTCGTTGGAACATCACATAGACGCCGCCCAAGTGGATTCGCTTGCGCGGCGTCTTTTCGTACCCGCCGGAGATGGCAAGCGTTAAACCGGACGGGGCGGAAAGATCGACGTCGCTGGCCGACGAGGCGCGAAACGCGCCGTGCTCGACAAAAGAAAGGATGAAGGCGGAGGGGGAAGTAAGGATGAGGGCGGAGGGCTGAAGCCGGGACACATTCTGTAAGTTAGCGAGTGGCAACGAGTTGCATCCTCGTTTAGAGTAGTTGGTTATGCCTAATCAACACTCTACGACCACTCGCCTGCGGGAGTATATCAATGCTTTGTT
>JACDEG010000423.1 GCA_013816505.1 Pyrinomonadaceae bacterium
CTACGTGACGAACGGCTACGTCTCGCTCGAACGCGGTACGAGCTATTGGTACGACTATTCAAAAATCGCCGGCGGCAATACCGCGATCATCTCCGACGCGAAGAACTGGCCGCCGATGAGTGGGCGCAGTTTGTCAGGCTTTCAGAACAAGCGCGTCTGGATCAACGACGGCGCGGGCAAGTTCTCCGATGTCGCGCAACTCGTCGGCGTCGGCGACACGCACGATGGGCGCTCGGTCGTGATGGTGGATCTGTGGAATCGCGGCGTGCTCGATGTCGTCGTCGCCAATCAGCGCGGGCCGCTCCTCGTCTACAAGAACACGGTCGCGCCGGAAAACAAATGGGTCGCGTTCGAGCTTGAAGGAACGGACAACAGTAACCGCAGCGCCATCGGCGCGCAGGTGCGCGTCTTCTGGAACGGGCAAGAGCAGGTGCAGGAGGTGTCTGGCGGCAGCGGCTTCTGCGCGCAGAACCAGCGGCGTCTGCATTTTGGCTTAGGCAAGGATGCGCAAGTTGAGAAGGTGATGATCCGCTGGCCGTCGGGCAAAACGCAGACCATCGAAGCGCCGGAGATTAGTAAGTTGCACCGCATCAGGGAGGCGGCATGAATCCAGAATTAAGCGCGACGGCGATTTCGTCACGAGTCCTGACATCGCCGCTCCCGGCGAAGAATCCGGCCAATAACGCGACGAAGAACGACGACGCGAAGCCGGTAAAATTATTCGGCCTCGATCACCGCTTCATCGCGCCGGTCTTCATCACATTCATCCTGCTGGTCGGCCAACTATCGTTCGGCATCCTTGAGAGCTACTCAAAGACGGCGCTTGCGATTATTACTTCCATCGCAATTGAGTTGATCTTGTCGCGCATCTTTACGGGTAAGTGGCCGCACCTGGCGAGCGCTTACATCTCCGGCATCAGCGTCGGCATCCTCGTCCGCTCGCCGGCGATCTGGCCTTACGCGTTGTGCAGCGCAATCTCGATCACGTCGAAGTACGTGCTGAGAGTTAAAGACCGCCACATCTGGAACCCTTCAAACTTCGGCATCTGCGCGATGCTGTTTCTCGCGCCGTGGACGGTCGCTTCCCTGAGCATCCAGTGGGGCAACAATGTCTGGCCGATGCTGGTCATCTGGACGCTCGGCTCGATCATCATCTGGCGGCTGAAGCGCTTTCACATCACGCTCGCTTACGTCGTTTCGTTCGTCGCGTTCTCGTTTGTCAGGAGCGCGATCACCGGTCACCCGTGGCAGTCGGAAGTCGCGCCGATCACCGGGCCGATGTATCAACTCTTCATCTTCTTCATGATTACCGACCCAAAGACGACGGTGCGCTCGTCGAAACCGGCGCAGGTCGGCGTCGCAATCGCGGTCGCGTTCGTCGAGATGATGCTCCGTCTGATGGAGAGCGTCCACGCGCCTTACTACGCGCTGTTCCTTGTCGGGCCAACCGCCAACCTAATCGAAATGTGGCTGACCTCGCGCAAGGCTACTGCGCCTGCGGTCGCATCAAATGCGTAGCTGCTTGTCGAATCGAAATTGACAGGTTCTTGTGGTAGAGGAAAATGTCTTGCGGAGGAATCGATGACTCAGGAAGAGATACTGCAAGAATTGGCGTCCTTACCGCCCGAAGCCCAGCGTCAGGTCGCGGACTTCATCGCTTTTCTTAATCAACGTTATGGACGCCTTAATCCAGTTAAAGAGACTGAAGCTTCTGATCTTGCTAAAGACGGTTTTATAGGAATGTGGCGAGACCGTGAGGACATGCAGGATAGCAGCGCGTGGGTTCGCGAGGCGCGTGAGCGTGAATGGGTAAAGCACGGCTGACCGAATCTTTCAGGCTTTCAATCCACACTTTCAAATCTGTAATCAGTGATGACGCCGTTCCGTAGACACGAAAACCTCCTGCTGCTCGGAATCGGCGCGGCTTGCATGATGGTCTCCGCGATTCGTCCTTTCGACTGGCTGACGTGGTGGCTTGAGGTGCTGCCGGCCATCGTCGGGGCGGGCATTCTGATGGCCATTCACCGACGCTTTCCGTTCACGCCGCTCGTTTACCGCCTCGTCCTGATTCACGCGCTGATTCTGATTTTGGGCGCGCACTATTCTTACGCGCGTGTGCCGCTCGGGTTCTGGATGCAGGACGTTCTGAACTTGAGCCGCAATCCGTATGACCGCGTCGGCCACTTCGCACAAGGCTTCTTTCCGGCGATCATCGCGCGCGAAGTGCTGCTCCGTTGCACGCCGCTCGTGCGCGGCAAGTGGTTGTTCTTTCTGGTGGTTTGCGTGTGCCTCGCGTTCAGCGCTTTCTATGAGTTTACCGAATGGTGGGCGGCGCTCGCCGGCGGCGAATCGGCGGAAGCGTTCCTAGGGACGCAAGGCGACGTGTGGGACACGCAATGGGACATGTTCATGGCGATGCTCGGCGCGATTTCGGCGCAGATACTTTTAAGCGGCGTGCATGATCGAGCGTTGGCAAAGCTAAACAAAGAAGCGGCGGTGTCGGTTTGACAGCGCCCCGGCGAGACACATAAAGTTGATTCCTACGACCCAAGCATAACCGGTGCGCGCTCCGGTAGTTTCCCCGCCAACAAGTGATGTTTTGAGATCGTTGTCCGAAGCGTCGCTCGCGTGCTCATTCTGCGATTGAACGAAGCGACGTTTTGTTCGCGTGTGTTGAGATGCGTCAGTGCATGAACGTAAACGTTTAATCCCTTAGGCCAAGGTGAAAGTTTTGAAGATGCGTAATCCTCTGATCTTTTTTGTCCTGATTTTGTTTGCCACATTTTTACTCGTTGGTTGCAGAGAGGAACCGACGGCGACCATCGCTCCGCAGGACGCGCCGCTGCCGGCGATGTCCGACCAGGTGACGTTGGCGTCGCCGACCCCGACACCGGAAGCGCCGCGCCCATCGGGGACGATTGAGTTTACCGACGTGACTGCCGAAGCGGGCGTTCGTTTCAAACATAACAACGGCGCTTCGGGCAAGAAGTATCTGCCGGAGACGATGGGGCCGGGCGGCGCATTCCTCGATTTCGACAACGACGGTTGGCAGGACATCCTGCTCATCAACTCAACGAACTGGCCGGAGAAGAAGGGTGCAAAATCTTTCCCCGCGCTCTATCACAACAACCAGGACGGAACGTTCACCGACATGACGCGCGCCGCCGGTCTCGCCGTCGAGATGTACGGCCTTGGGTGTGCCGCCGCCGACTACGACAACGACGGGAACGTGGACATCTACATCACCGCCGTCGGCCCCAACAAACTGTTCCGCAACCTCGGCAACGGCAAGTTCGCTGACGTGACGGCGAAGGCGGGCGTCGGCGGTCCCGGTTTTTCGACCAGCGCCGCGTGGTTCGATTACGACAAGGACGGCAAACTCGATCTTCTCGTCGCCAACTACGTCGAGTGGTCAATCGAAACGGATGTCGAGTGTACGCTCGACGGCACCAACAAATCCTACTGCACGCCGCAGAAGTACAAGGGTCAAAGTCCGACGCTCTACCACAATCGCGGCAATGGCACGTTCGAGAACGCGACCGCGCGCGCAGGGTTAAACGACCCGACGAGTAAGGCGCTCGGCATCGCGTTCCTCGACTACAACGGCGACGGCCAGATGGATTTTTTTCTCGCCAACGATACTGAGCCGAACAAACTCTACAAGAATAACGGCAACGGCACGTTCACCGACGAAGGATTGACGGCAGGCGTCGCCTTGAGCGAAGCGGGCACGCCGCGCGCGGGGATGGGCGTCGATGCGGCAGACTATGACGGATCGGGCAGAGCGGGCATCGTGATCGGAAACTTCACCAGCGAGAGCATGGCGCTCTACCGCAACGAAGGCAACGGCCTGTTCACCGACGAAGCGCGCGGCTCCGGCATCGGCAAGATGTCGGAACAGTCACTGACGTTTGCGACCTTCTTCTTCGACTATGACCTTGATGGCCTGCTCGATGTCTTCGCGGTCAACGGCCACGTCTCCGACGATATTCAAAAGGTGCAGCCGAAGGTCAGATACGCGCAGCCGCCGCATCTGTTTCACAATCGCGGCAAGAAAAAGTTCGAGGAAGTAACGGGCAAGGTCGGGCGTACCCTCGGTCGCGCCATCGTCGGGCGCGGCGCGGCGTACGGCGATTACGATAACGACGGCGACCTCGATCTGCTGGTGCTGGCGAACAACGGCCCGGCGCGTCTCTACCGCAACGACAACGCCAATCAGAACGATTTGCTCAAAATTAAAACCATCGGCAGTCAATCGAACCGTGACGGTATCGGCACAAAAGTTACATTGAAGAGCGGTAATAATCTAAGGCTCTGGAATGTCGTGCGCACCGGGTCGAGCTATTGCTCGCAGAGCGAGTTGCCGCTGACCTTTGGCCTCGGCAAGCCCGCAGAGGGCGTCGAGAAAAAGGTCAGTTTAGAAATCATCTGGCCGAGCGGCCGCAAAGACACGGTCCCTGAAGTGAAGGCCAATCAATCAATCGTCGTGCAGGAAGGAAAGGGCATCATTAAGTCCGAGCCGATTGTGTTCGCGAGAGCGCCGGAGCAAACGCAGGCGACGCCAACGCCAACAATCATGCCGACACCAGCGGCGACGCAGTAGGAATCGGGATAACTTAACGCTGGGAGCGCGGGCATCTTGCCCGCCATGAGTGCGATAGCGCGAACAAAGGTACGCGCCGTGCGGCGCGTTAGCGGGCAAGATGCCCGCGCTCCCAGCGGTTACCAATCACGATCATTTATCACCGCTAAATTCGTGAACACTTGATAATTATCTTATGAAGATTTATCGAACTCTCATCGTTTTAATCGCCCTTTTTATCTCCTTCATTCTTATCTTTACGTCGTTTGCTTCGCGGGCTTCGATGCAGGGCGCACCCGGCGTGGCGGCGCGCGAGGACGCTTACCGCGCGAACAACCTCGGCGTCGCGCTGCTCGAACAGTTCAAATACCAAGAGGCGGCAGACGCTTTCCGACGCGCGTTGAAGGTTGACCCGCAGCTCGCTATCGCGCGCATCAATCTCGCGATTGCGCTCTATAATTTGCCGGACATGGTCGGCGCGTTGCGCGAGGCGAAGGCGACGGCTGATTCAATGCCGAAAGCGCCGCAGCCACATTACATGCTCGGCAAGATAGCGAAAGACCAGAATCGTCTCGACGAGGCGGCGATTGCTTTTCAGCGTGTCCTCGCGCTCGACCCGCGCGATACAGGCGGGAATATCCTGCTCGGCCAAGTCTACGTGCAGCAGCGCAAATACCCCGAAGCCATCGCGCTGTTTCGCACTGCTTATGATGCCGAGCCTTACAACGGCACCGCGCTTTATAGCCTCGGCACGGCGCTCCTGCGCAGTGGAGATCGTGAAGAGGGGCAGCGACTGATTCAACGCTTTAAGGAACTGCGCGAAAGCGGCGCGGCGACCAGCATCGGCAATAACTATCTTGAGCAGGGACGCTACGCCGAAGGGATCACCTCGACCGGCGCGGAGCCGGAGTTAGTTGATAAGCAGACGCCGGACGTGACGTTCGCCGATGCGACCGTAAGGATGATGC